>DONB01000156.1 GCA_003510325.1 Thiobacillus sp.
AGGGCGGCAAGGGCGTGGCCACCGCGCTCGGCGTGCTGGTCGGCCTCAATCCGTGGCTCGGTCTGGCGTGCCTGGTCACATGGCTGCTCATGGCCGGGGTGTTTCGCATTTCTTCGCTCGCCGCGCTGACCACGGCCGTGCTCGCCCCGGTCTACGCAGGGCTGCTGATGGGCTGGGACAACACGGCCCTCACCGTGCTGGTGATCTCGCTGCTGCTGGTCTATCGTCACAAGAGTAACCTGATCAAGCTGGTCAACGGCGAAGAAGGCCGCATCGGCGCACGGTCCTGACACATTCAAAGACATGGCCCTGTTCGACAAAACCATCAGCCACGCCAAGGACAGCCTCGCCGAAGTCTCGCGCGAGGCGATCGATCACGCCGGAGAACGCCTGGCCGACGTGGTGAAAGTCGGCGTGTCGCAGGCCGGCACCGAGCTGAAGGACGTCATCTGGAAGGCCAGCCAGGAAATCGATACCAAGCTCGACAAGATTTCCGACGAGCTGCACGAACAGCGCCAGTTCACCAAGGACGACGTGCGCGAGCTGGTCGATTACGCCGGGCAGAAACTCGGCACCCTGATGGACGAACGCATCGTCCACGCCAAGGCGGAATTCTCGTCGCTGGTGCAGGAAAAGGTCGAGTACTTCAAACACGAGATCGACAGCTTTTTCATCGAACGACAGCGCGACCTGGCACGCGAGCGGCGGCGCCTGTTCATCAACGTCGCCATCGCGATCCTGGCATCGCTGTCGCTGGGCTTCATTTCCTGGCTGTACCACCAGTATCTCGGTGGCGGGCTCGACATGTTCGCCATTTTCCGCATCGTGTTCGCCTCGCTGGCCGGCGGCTACGCGGCCTACCTTGCCGTCAAGCTGCTGCGCCGCTGGCTGTCGATGTCGGAACACAAGAAGGACACGCTGTTCCTGGTGAGCCGCTACTGGGGCGTGCTGCGGCCGGAAAGCATTTTCGGCACGGTGATTCTGGTGTGTCTGATGGCCGTACTGGTGGGCTTTTTACTGTTCCCCGAGCAGATCGCGCAACTCACCGGCAGCGAAAAATGGCTGAAGGCCTTGCGCGAGGCCTATCCCATGTTCCGGCAATGAATCACACCGCGTCGAGCGTCGCCAGTTCCCAGCGAGGCTTGACCGCAAACGTCAGATCCCTGTTTGCGTGCGCCAACCGCTGCGCGCCAGCATAGGCGATCATCGCGCCGTTGTCGGTGCAGAATTCCAGCCGTGGGTAGAACACGTCGATGCCGCGTGCAGCCGCTTCGCGCGTGAGCCGCGCGCGCAAATGCGTGTTGGCGCCCACTCCGCCGGCGACCACCAGCCGGCTCGCGGCACTATGCTTGCAGGCGGCCAGGCTCTTGCCCACCAGAACCTCCACCGCGGCAGCCTGGAACGCGGCCGCGATGTCCGCTGCCTGTTCCAACCCCTCTTTGCGCACCAGCGTCAGTACCGCGGTCTTCAGTCCGGAAAAGCTGAAATCGAAATCGCCCGAATTGAGCATCGGCCGCGGCAGGGTGAAACGGCTGGCGTCGCCCGTTGCCGCCAGTTTNNCCAGTTTCGACAACGCGGGCCCGCCCGGGTAGCCCAGTCCCAGCAACTGGGCCGTCTTGTCGAAGGCCTCACCGGCGGCATCGTCGAGCGTTTCGCCCAGCAAGGTATAGCGCCCGACGCCTGAAACCAGCATCAGCTGGGTGTGGCCGCCCGACACCAGCAGGGCGACAAACGGGAAGTCGGGCGGCGTGTCGGAAATCAGCGGCGACAACATGTGGCCTTCCAGATGGTGCACGCCGACCGCCGGGATGTTCAGCGCAAACGCCAGCGCCCGCGCCATTCCCGCCCCCACCAGCAACGCGCCGGCGAGCCCCGGACCCTGCGTATAGGCAATGCCGTCGAGGTCGGAAAGTGTGCGGCCACTTTCTCGTAAAACCTGGCGACTCAAGGGAAGAACCCGCCTGATATGGTCGCGCGATGCCAGTTCCGGCACCACCCCGCCGTATTCGTTATGCATCGCGATCTGCGAATACAACGCATGCGCCAGCAGGCCGTGCGCGCTGTCATACAGCGCGACGCCGGTTTCATCGCAGGAGGATTCGATGCCTAGCACCAACATGAGGATATACGGGGGACTGGAAAAAAGCGTGCGGGCTTGTTATTATTCTCGTTTTTCCAGTTCACAGGAAGCTTCTCCGGAAGCCATCTTCATATGCCTCACGTCAAAGTCAAAGAAAACGAGCCGTTCGATGTCGCTCTGCGCCGCTTCAAGCGCTCCATCGAAAAAGTGGGTCTGCTGACCGAACTGCGCGCCCGCGAGTTCTACGAGAAGCCCACCGCCGAGCGCAAGCGTAAGCTCGCCGCCGCGGTCAAGCGCCAGAGCAAGCGCCTGCGCGGCCAGCAACTCCCCCCCAAGATGTATTGATTCTGCCGACTGGCAGAATCCCCTTACCCACGCCTGCCCGGCATGTCGCTCAAGCTCCGCATCACGGACGACATGAAGGCGGCGATGCGCGCCAAGGAAACAGCGCGCCTCGGTACGATTCGTTTGCTGCTGGCAGCGATCAAGCAGAAAGAAGTCGACGAGCGCACCGAGCTGGACGACGCTGCGCTGGGTGATCCCATAATCGGCAGCATCGTCGAAAAACTCATCAAGCAGCGCAAGGATTCGATCAGCCAGTTCCAGGCCGCCGGCCGGGATGATCTGGTGGCGGCGGAGCAGGCCGAACTCGTCGTGCTGCAGGCCTACCTGCCCGAGCAGCTCTCCGCTGCCGAGGTCGAAGCCGCAGTGGTCGCGGCCATTGCCGAATCCGGCGCGTCCAGCGCCAAGGATATGGGCAAGGTCATGGGCCTGCTGAAACCCCGACTCGCCGGCCGTGCCGACATGGGTCAGGTCTCCGCGCTGATCAAGACGCGTCTCGCGGGCTGACCCCCACCTGGCGCCTGCCGGGTTTATCATGCATCAACCATGATCCCGCGCGATTTCATCGACACCCTGCTCGCCCGCGTCGACATCGTC
>DONB01000078.1 GCA_003510325.1 Thiobacillus sp.
GTAACTGGAAAGACTGGTGGCGAATAATGGCCGCCGCTAGTGAGGCAGAAAATCCAGGACCACATGTCATAATGCGCGCTTTCCAAGAAAGATGGGCTGGGCAGGATAACGCGGGCGTGGCGGGTCGTTTCGTTGAGATAATTGTCCAAGCTGACCATGCATTCCAGCAGCGGTAGCGCCTGGGCGAGCTTACCTGAATCCGGGGCGCTGAGCGCCGGATTAGCGGCGAAAGTCAGCAGCCCCTTGATCTGGCCTGGTCCCGGCGTAGCAATTTCCTCGGCCATGCAGGAGGCAGGGAATTGGCCCAGCACGGCGGGGACGCCGCGCACCCGGCTCTTGCCCATGACGACCGGCATGTCGGCGGGCAGCGTCGCCAGCATGTCGACCAGCGGAGCGACGGGGCGGCTCCACATGCTGCCGCCCTGCCGGTCCAGATTGCCCGTCAGTATCGCCAGCACGTCGATCATCCAGGACGCCAGCGTGCCGAATGTCTGAGTACAGGTGCCGATGCGGCCATAGATGGCGGATCGTTCGGTGCGGATCAGTTCGTCGGCCAGGTTTTCGATGACGATGGCATCGATGCCGCAATGATGGGCGACCCATTGGGGGCTGAACCCGGTGACGATCTCCCGCAGCGTCTCCAGCCCGTTAACCAGGCCGTCGAGGTGCCGCAACCGCACAGCGTCGCGGGCGAAGAGGACATGGGCGATGCCGAGCATGAAGGCCGCGTCGCTGCCGGGCTTCAGGCCGATCCACTGGTCGGCCGACCTTGCCGTCTGGGTGCGGACGGGATCGATCACGATGACGCGCCCGCCGCGCGCGCGCAGATCCCGCATCGCACCCATCACATCGCGATGGGAAAAGATGCTGCCCTTCGACGCGGCCGGATTGCCGCCGAAGATGACGAACAAGTCGGTATGATCGAGGTCTGGAATGGGTATTTTCCATTCATTGCCGAACATCAGCATGGCCGACAGATTCTTGGTGTGCTGATCGACCGTGCCAGACGAATAGACCTGTTTAATGCCCGACGTTGCCAGCATCAGACCCGAATAGCGCGACAGCGTGGCGTCCTTGCCCGCCATATTGCCACCATAAGCCGCGAACGCATGGGGGCCGTGGCGCTCGCGCAGCCCTGCGACCAATGTCTCCAGACGATCGAACGCGGCCTCCCACGAGGCGCTTTTCCACTCGCTCCCGTAGCGGATCATGGGCGTGCGAAGCCGGTCGGGATCATGATGGAGCGCGCCGAGCGTCGTGCCTTTGGGGCAGATATGGCCCAGGCTCCAACGATCCTGCTTGTTGGGGCGGACGGTCGCCGCCCGTCCGCCCTCCACGGTCACGGTAACCCCGCACATCCCCTCGCACAGGGGGCAGGTGCGGTGCTGTACGCCATCGTGGGTCATCGTCATGCTGTCCTAGCTGCCAAATCGATAGGTGAGTTGGAGGCCGTAGGTCCGCGGATCGCCATAATAGACGGTGCTGGCCGGAAAGGAACTGAGCAGCACGGCCGGGCCGATCGGATATTGCTTGTCGAACAGGTTGCGGACATAGGCCGCGATGCTGATGCCGCGACCGCCAATGTTGCTCAGTTCCAGGCGGCTGTTGACGACATCATAGCCGGGCAGTTGCTCACCAAACTGCGCGTCATAGGCCGACGTGTGATACAGGTCCGCGTTGAAGGCGAGTTCCCCATCCATCGGACGGATCGGCAGCACGGCGCGTAATGCGGCTGTCCCCGAGAATTTGGGGGTAGGGAGCGTGACTTCATTCTTGGTCAGCGTCAGTGGGCCGAACGGCTTTACGTCATCGACCTCCTGATCGACATAGGCACCGCCAAAGCTGAACGTCAGCCAAGGCGCAGGTTCGATCACGAGTTCGGCCTCTATGCCGCGCACGGTCGCGTCGGATGCGTTGATGGCGAGAGAGGTCCGGGTCGGCTGATCGGGTGCCGTCGGCGGAATACCGAGCGGGCGGACGTTAAAGAATTGCAGCGCGTCCTTATAGTTCGTCTGGAACGCCGATACGTTGAAGCGGCCTTTCATAGCGCCCGCGCGCCAGTTGAGTTTCATGCCCAGTTCGACGTCGGTGACCTGTTCCTGCTTCACCTTCTGATAGGGCCGCAAGTCCGGGCAAGTCGCGCCGCCAAGACACGCGCCAACTCCGCCGGTGGTGAAAGGTGTTTCGAACAGCGGCGTGTTGACGTTGACGCCGCGAATGCCGCGCCGGGACGTGACATAGAGGAACAGGTCGTCGGTCGCCTGATAATCCAGCCCCACGGTCCAGGTGGCATAGTCGCCCTTATTCTTCACGATGCCGGTGCCGTCGGGCAAGCCAAGCGCTGCCTGATCGGCGCATTGCTGCTGGCTGAGCGCCCCTGCGAGGCTGTTGCCTGCGCACGCCTTGACCTTGTCCCAGGTGTAGCGCGCGCCTGCGTTGGCGGTCAGCTTGTCGGTGATCTTGAACCCCAGCTGCGCGAACAGGGCGAAGCTGCTGTTGGTATAATGCGACGTGCTGTAATTCACCGCCGGGCCGTAAAGGTCGATGAAGCTGAACTGCTGCGGGAAATTGACGTTGGTGCCGGTGGGCTTGTCCTTGCTGTAGAAGGCACCCGCAATCCAATTGAGGCGGCCCATGTCGCCCAGCACCTGAAACTCGTCGGTCAGGAAGGATTTATTCGCTTCGGCACCAGTGTGATAGATGACGAGCCGTCCCTGTGGGCCAATCAACTGGCGGGTGCCCTGGGTATTGACGAACTGATAATTATAGACGTCGCGATAGCCGAAAATGTTGCGGATAGTGACGTCGCCCAATTCCAGGCTGGTGGTATTTGTGATGCCCCAGATGCGGCGATCGGCTGCGACTTTCAGGCTGCTACCGTCGTTCACCAATTCGTTCGTGACCTTGTACGGACCGTTGGCCTGTTGCTGCGCGAACAGGCTGGCAAGATCTGCTTCATAGACGGCCGCATCGGCGGGCGCGAAGCCGAAGCCGCCGACCAATATACCCGACAGCACACCGGCATTATAGCGATAGGGAACCTCAGCAGCGGGCTTTTCTCGCGCCCGGAAATAGTCGAAGACCAGCGTGTTAGTCAGATTCTCGGTAGGCTGGAGCAGCAATGACGCGCGAAAGCTCAACTGGTTGGTGTCGTCCAGGTCGGGATTGCCGGGTGTTAGGTTCTTCGTCCGGCCGTCACGGTTGCGATACTGCGCAGCAATGCGAAGCGCCGCCACATCTTTGGCCAACGGCACGTTGAGCGCGCCCTCCAATTCCTTATAATCGAAATTCCCATAGCCGGCCTGGTTATAGCCTTCGGTATCGAAGGTCGGCTTTTTCGAATTGACCAGCACCGCGCCGCCGATGGTGTTGCGCCCATAGAGCGTGCCCTGCGGCCCGCGCAGCACCTCGATCCGTTCGACATCGTAAATGTCCAGAATCGCGCCCTGCGGCCGGTTGAGATAGACATCGTCGAGATAGATGCCCACGCCCTGTTCGAAGCCCGACACCGGGTCTTGTTGGCCCACGCCGCGGATGAAGGCGGTCAGCGTCGAATTGGTGCCGCGCGAGGCTTCGAGCGTAGTGTTGGGCGTCATGTTGGCAAGGTCGGTAATGTCGATCGCCCCACCCCGTTCCAGCGCTTCACCCGAAAATGCGCTGACCGCGATCGGCACGCTGACCAGCGTTTCCTCCCGGCGACGGGCGGTAACGACGATCGCCGCTTCGTCTTCCACTGCCGGGGCGGTGTCCTGCGCAAAGGCAGGCATGGCCAACGCGCCGCTCCAGGCGGCGGAGGCAAGGGCAATCGCACGGATGCTGAAATGGGCCTTCACGGTCGGTCCTCTCCTGAAAATGGGGTGCCCGGTCTGCCGGATCACTTTGCATTGTCCGATTCGATAATGAAAGTTGAACCAACTTTCAACTTCAAATAGAGAGGCGGAGACAAGGCCGGTTCAGTGCGGCAAAAAGAGCACAGATTTTCGCAAGGAGTGGACATGGCCGAGGACGCCGCCGCCAAGGACGACAAGACACCACGCACCGCCCGGGGCGAACGTACCCGACAAGCCTTGCTGGCGGCCGCAGCGCAGGAATTTGGCGAAAAAGGCTTTCACGACGGCTCGGTCAGCGGCATCACCCGCCGCGCCGGCTGTGCCTTGGGCAGTTTCTACACCTATTTCGACAGCAAGGATGACATTTTCCGCGCGCTGGTGGCCGATATGTCGGGGCAGGTGCGCGACTATGTGTCACCCCGGATCGCGCAG
>DONB01000054.1:0-7072 GCA_003510325.1 Thiobacillus sp.
CCCGTCGCAAGTTGGGAGTCGCGGTAGGGTCCGTCCGACAGATTGGTTCCCAGTTCGGGTTCGCGCAGCAACGAGAACACCACGTTGCCTGCCGCATCGATCAGCAGCAGATCGTAAAAGCCCTTGGCGGCATTGGATTCTTCCAGCGTGCGGTGCAGCCGGTTCGCCGCCTCCCGATAGGCGGCCGCGTCGAGGCCGCCTGCGCGAAACGCCTGCGTCACTTCGGCGAGGCCGTCGCGGATGGCTGCGCGGCGGCTGAGGTGCTGGACATCGTCCATTCGTTCGGCCATGTAGCCGCCGATCTGCCCGGCTTTCTTGTCCGCGATGGCCGCCATGTTCGCCAGCAGGGTCTCGCGCAACGAGGTCTCGAACGAGGCCAGATACACCCAAGCCAGCCCGCCCAGCGGCAAGACGGCTACCAGCAGGTAGCTCAACAGCAGGCGGGTTGAAATGGGCAGGTTGATCATCGCGTGGCCCCGGCCCGTTCAGTTACCTGCAACGCCCGGCCGCACGGCGTTCGACGGTCAGAATCAGACCATGCACAGCATGCCCCCCGCATCCCAGGCCCGGGCTAGCGTTCCCACACCACGCGCAGCAGGTTTTCCTGCTCGTTGTAGTGATATTCGAGTTCGCCCTGATAAGCGTGATGCAGCGCTTCGCCGATGCCGCGGGCAAGGTGGATGTCGGTCGTGGTGATCAGGATGCCGTCATCCGTGTCCTCGATTTTCATGATCCGCTTCAGGGGATGCTCTGCCTTGGCGCGTGCTTCCTCGTTCCGGGTCAAATGCAGCAATTCCTCGCGATGGTCCCTGAAGTAGGGCCCGCCCACCGTAACGTAGCCGGCCGGAAATTCGTCATGGATGCGGTGACACGCCGGGCACATTTCCTCGTGGGCTCCGGCAGGCTTCACCAGCCATTGCCAGCGTCCGTCGTGATACACGGCCCCGCATTGCGGGCACACCGTGGGTTCCGGCAGTTTGTGCCTGGCCTTGTAGGCATCGTGCCTTGAATCCTGGACCAGACGGTCACGACGGACGGGTTGATAGCCGGGGTAACGGGATTTCATCTTGCGCTCCTTTGATCTAGACAATGCGCTGTCACTTCTTATCTGATGATAGGACGCAAGAAGCACGATGGAACGCTCACCGTCGATTCGCCTGCAGATCCTTTTGCACAGGAAAACGGATGAGGGGGCATACGGGCGCGCGCAAATTCGCCGGACCAGGCCAAAAGGAAAAGAATCAGCCCTTACGCTCCAACGCGATGCCCGCCAGTTCGATGGCCACCCCCAGCGCCAGCACCGCCAGCCCGGCCCAGATCTCCGGTGCCATGGCCATCAGCACGCCGCCCAGCACCACCAGGAACACCGCCAGAACGCGTCTTGAACCTCGGCTTCGCAACATCTGAATGTTCCTCGATGGACAGGGCGCTATTCGTAACGCAAGTACTCTTCGGCGAGGGCGTCGGCGCCAAACTGTTCGATCAGCGATTCGATCTCCGGCAACAGCGTGTCGTCCTCGTCGTCCTCCAGCACGCCGTCCCCCACCAGCCGCGCCCCCAGCCCGGCGACGATGGCATCACGCACGGCGGCAAGCGTGGGCGGGTTTTCCCGGTTTTCGTCGTTGACCACCGCCTCGATCGCGCTCGACAGGGTCTCGCTTGCCTTGACCTCCATGAAATCGACGGCCAATGCGGCACCGCCGAATTCCTCGATCAAGCCGTCGAGTTCGTCGAGGAGCGATTCGCTGATGTCGAAGTGATGAATGCGCTCGGCCTCCCTGAACTCGGCTGGCAACAGGTCAGCCAGGAAGCGCCGCACCGCCATCAGGGTGACGGGCTGCTCGCACTCGGGATTGTTGACCCGGCTGGCGAGCAAAGCCGACAAGTGAGGGCTGACGCGGCTGGAAATATCGATCGGATTCAAGGTCATCGCTCCATCCTGCTTCTTGCTGCCAACGGAATCGTGATTGAACACATCACACGGCCTGATTGATGTATAGCAGATGAATCGATTGCTCAGCTGCGCCGTCCTGCTGGCATCGTTGCAGGAATATGCCAGACTTAAATGGAACGTCAGAGGAAAGGCGAGCATCATGGGGCCTAGGGAATGTTTTTACCGGGAGCAGTTCGGCTATTGCTGGCAAGTGGATGGACATTGGCTGTTTCAGGCTGTGGACGAGACCGAAGCGCCATTGGGCGAACCCGTCAGGATCGAACTGGGAGAGATCGTTTTCCATCATGACCAGGATGAGGAACTCCATTAAAACCGTGCACTGAGAAACCAATCGCTACCGGAAACCTGAAAGCCTCCCGGCTACCCGGTGGCGACGCCCTCTGTGCTGCGCGAACTGGCCGCCCAGGCCGACCCTCGTACACAGCCTGCCATCATGACTACATTGAATCCATGAGCCCGATCCAGCCGCTTGCTCCTGACCGCCTCTTTCGCCCCTGCGATACCGATCGCTTCGACTTCACCACCACAGCCGAACTCGACGACCTGACCGAAGGCATCGGCCAGATGCGCGCCATCGACGCCGCGCATTTCGGCATCGGGATGCGCCATGCGGGCTACAACCTCTACGTCATGGGGCCGCCCGGCAGCGGCAAGCGCACGCTGATCCGGCAGTTGCTCGACCGGCACGCGAAAGAGGCGGACAGGCCCGCCGACTGGTGCTACGTCCACAATTTCAAACAGCCGCACAAACCGCGCGCAATCCGGCTGCCCGCCGGCTTGGGGGGGGCGCCTGCATGCCGACATGCAGCAGCTGGTGGCCGAGTTCCAGGCCATGATTCCGGCAGTGTTCGAGGGCGAGGAATACCAGCGCCGCCTGAACCAGATCGACGAGGAATACGGCGAGCGCCAGACCCATGCGTTCGGCGAGGTGGGCGACGAAGCCAGCGAACAGGGCATCGTGCTGCTGCGCACGCCGAACGGCTTCTCGTTTGCGCCGGCCAGGAATGACGAGGTGATGAGCCCGGACGATTACGACAAGCTGCCGCCGGAGGATAAAACGCGCATCGAGCACGCGATCGCCGGGCTGCAGGAAAAGCTGGAAAAGGTCATCCGCCAGGTTCATCTCTGGCGGCGCGAACGCGTCGAGCGCGTGCGCAAGCTCAACGAGGAGGTTGTGATGTTCGCCGTCGGCCAGCGGATCGACGACCTGCGTCGCGACTATGCGNNCCCCAGGGAGGGCGGCATGTCCGCGCTCGCCGCGCTCACCAGCGAGCTTCCCAATTTCAGCCGTTTCCTGGTCAATCTTCTGGTCAACCGCGAGGAAAACGGAGGCGCGCCGGTGGTCTACGAGGATCATCCGACCTACCAGAACCTGCTGGGGCGGGTCGAGCATGTCTCCCAGCTCGGCGCGCTGGTCACCAACTTTCTGCTGATCAAGCCGGGGGCGCTGCATCTGGCCAACGGCGGCTACCTGCTGCTCGACGCCGTCAAGCTGCTGAGCCAGCCGTTTTCCTGGGAGGGGCTGAAGCGCGCGTTGTCCACCCACGAAATCCGCATCGAGTCGCTCGGGCAGATGGTTAGCCTGGTCAGCACCGTATCGCTGGAACCGGAGCCGATTCCGCTCGACGCCAAGGTAGTCCTGCTCGGCAATCGCATGCTGTATTACCTGCTCGCGCAATACGATCCGGACTTCGGCGAGCTGTTCAAGGTGGCGGCCGATTTCGAGGACGAAGTCGAGCGCAGCGCCGACAACGACCGGCTGTACGCCCGCATGGTCGGCACGCTGGTGCGGCGGGAAAACCTGCGGCCGTTCGACCGCGGCGCCGTGGCGCGCGTGATCGAGTTGNNGTGGAAAGCCTGGCCGACCTGGTGCGCGAAGCGGATTACTGGACGGCCCAGGACAAGCGCGAGGTGGTGGCGCGCGCCGACGTCGAGCGGGCGATCGAGGCGCAGATCAGGCGTTCCGACCGTCTGCGCGAGCGCTCGCACGAATCCATCCTGCGCGGCATCCTGCACATCGACACCGAGGGCGAGCGGGTGGGGCAGGTCAATGGCCTGTCGGTGTTCCAGCTCGGCGACTTCAGCTTCGCCCAGCCGTCGCGCATCACCGCCAATACCCGCCTGGGGGACGGCGAGCTGGTCGACATCCAGCGCGAAGTCAAGCTGGGCGGCTCGATCCACTCCAAGGGCGTGCTCATCCTGTCGTCTTTCCTGGCTTCGCGCTATGCCGCCGAACAGCCGCTGTCGCTGTCGGCCAGCCTGGTGTTCGAGCAGACCTACGGCCAGGTCGAGGGCGACAGCGCCTCGGTGGCCGAGCTGTGCGCACTGCTGTCCTCGCTGGCCAACGTGCCGATCCGTCAGTCGCTGGCGGTGACCGGACCGGTCGACCAGTTCGGGCGGGTACAGGCGATCGGCGCGGTGAACGAGAAGATCGAGGGCTATTTCGACATCTGCACCCAGCGCGGCCTCACCGGCCGCCAGGGGGTGCTGATTCCCGCCTCCAATGTGGCGCACCTGATGCTGCGCCGCGATGTGGTCGAGGCCGCAGCAGCGGGACGCTTCCACGTCTACGCGATGGAGACGGTGGACGAGGCGCTCGAACTGCTGACCGGCATCCCGGCCGGTGCGCCCGAGATCGAAGGCAGCCTCGACCAGCGCGTGGCGCGGCGGCTCGAGCATCTGGCCGAACTGCGGCGCAAGTTCGCGAAGAAAAGCGCAGCCGGTTCCGCCGGCCGCCAGAAGAACGCGGATGAATGAGCGGCCTGCCCACGCCAGGATCCTGGTGGCGCTCGACGAATCGCCGCGCAGTGCTGCGGCGCTGGCCGCCGCCGCAGCACTGGCGGCCGAACTCGATGCGGAACTGGCCGGACTGTTCGTCGAGGACATCAACCTTCAGCATCTGATCGGACTGCCCTTTACGCGCGAATTCAGCGTGCTGTCGGGCGAACTGCGTCCGCTGTCGCTGGGAGAGATGGAACGGCTCTGGCGGCGCGAGGCCGCGACCCTGCAGCGACAGCTGGCCGAGGCGGCGGAGCGCCTGCGCCTGCACTGGTCGTTCCGGGTGACCCGCGGCACGGTATCGGCCGAGGTCAGCTCGCTGGCACAGACGTTCGATCTCATCGTGCTGGGCAAGCGGATGTCTGTCCGCGTCAGGGCGCCGGGACGAATGGCAGGCGCCCCGGCCGGAGGGCGGGTGCTGGTGCTGTTCGAAGCGCTTGCAACCTCGATGCACAGCCTGGAACTGGGTGCCAGGCTGGCTCGCCTGAATGGCGTCGAACTGGTGCTGCTGATCAGCGCCGAACATGAAGCCGCGTACCGGGCGGCCTGCGCGGACGCCCAGGCCAAACTGGAAGAGCAGGGGGCCGCCGGACGCTGCATTCGGCTGACCATACTGGATGGACCGACGCTGCTCCGGCTCGTGCATCGTGAACAGGCAGGCTGCCTGGTACTGGCCGACAAGGATCGTTTTCTCGATCGGCCGGGATTCGAGCGGATGCTGGACGCAATCGAATGCCCGATTGTGCTGGCCCGTTGAGACACAGACACAGAAAAGGATCGGCCGAGGCCGATGGTTCCGCAATCCGTACGAAAGGATGAAAAGATGAAAACGCCGCTGCAAATCACGTTTCGCGACATCGAGCATTCCGACGCGCTGGAGGCGCATATCCGGGAGAAGGCCGAAAAACTGGAGACTTTCTTCGAGCCCATCATGTCCTGCCGGGTTGTCGTCGATATGCCGCACCAGCACAAGCACCAGGGCAGGTTCTTCAATGTGCGGATCGACATCGGCGTGCCGGGCAGCGAAATCGTGGTCAACCGCGACCGGCACGAAGACGTGTATGTCGCCCTGCGCGACGCCTTCGACGCGGCCAGGCGCCAGCTCGACGACTATTCGCGGCGCCTGCGCCGCGAGACCAAGACCCACGACGCGGAATACATCGGCGAGGTGGTGCGGCTTTTCCCCGAGGAGGGCTATGGCTTCATCCGCCGCACCGACGGCGAGGAGTTGTATTTCAATGGCGACAACCTGGTGAACACCACCCTCGCACAGCTCAGCGAGGGGGTCGCCGTGAAGTTCATCGAGGACATGGCGGCGGCCGAAGGCCCGCAGGCCAAGCGCGTGAGCGTCGGCCATCACCATCTGCCGGAGTGACGAAGCGGCGCGATGTCGCAAGGTCTGGCGCCGCACCGGGTCCAAGCTCGATCATTCGCTTTCGTCTTGGCGTGCCCTGAGCCAGGCGATCAATTCGTCCGCGGGCATCGGCCGCGCGATCAGGTAGCCTTGGATGCGGTCGCAGCCGAGCATGCGTACCAGCTCGAGCTGCCCCTCGGTTTCGACGCCTTCGGCCACGGTCGTCAGGCCCATGCGACGCGCCATGTCAATGCTGCCCTGCAGGATTGCATGGGCAGTCGCATCCTCCGTGCCCTTGTTGACGAAACTGCGGTCAAGCTTGAGTTCCGTGAAAGGGATGCGATCCAGCTGTTCGAACGATGAATAGCCGATACCGAAATCGTCGATCGACAACCCGAAGCCCTTCAGGCGCAGGCGCGTAAGCACTTCGAGCGCGGTGGCCAGTCCGCTCATCACCGAACTCTCGGTGATCTCGAGCACGATGCGCTCGGGGCTGACGCCATGCTCGCGCAGCACGCCTTCGTAGCGGTCGGCCACTTCCGGTCCGGTGAGGTTCTGCGCCGACACGTTCACCGACACCTTCAGGTCGAGCCCGCGCGCCTGCCAGCGCTTGGACCACGCGCAGGACTGCACCAGCATCAGGCTGGTGAGTTCGTCGATGAGCCCGCCGGCTTCCATGATCGGCACGAACACCGCCGGCGGCACCATGTGGCTGAGNNCATGACCTCGACGTCGGCGGCGGCGACGGCGTGGCTGGCGTCGCTTTCATACAGCGACAGCACGGTGGTGAGCTTGCCGGGCGTCAGCGGCTTTTCGATGCAGCCCAGCACGCGCAGGCCCGAGGCCTTGGCCATCACCTGCACGGTGTGCAGCAGGGCCGGTTCCATGGCGCTGACCACGGCGATCGAATTCGCCAACCGCTCCTGGGCGACGATGCCGATGAACTCGACGCCGTCCATGCCGGGCATGTCCAGGTCCACCAGCAC
>DONB01000054.1:7103-7303 GCA_003510325.1 Thiobacillus sp.
CCGGCGACCGGGCAACCGGTCGCGGTTCGGCGGGGGGATGGCGGAACTGAGAATTCTTCTGACAGGATGAGCCATGGCCCCGGTCCGTCCAAGGCTGCGCTTCCTCCCTGCCGCCTTTGCGGCCGCCTTGGCGCTTTGCCCGGCCGCCCAGGCCGCGGAGCCCGCCCCCGCGCGCATCGGCGAGGTCACCCTCATCCGCC
>DONB01000038.1 GCA_003510325.1 Thiobacillus sp.
TCGATCAGCGGGATCATGTTGATCTCCGCATTGTCGCCGTCGCCGCCGTCGTTCGTGAGTCCGCCGAAGGCCATTACGCGCTCCTGGCGACGGGCGCGGTGTAAACCTGCGCGGCGTCCTTCTCGATGCGGGTGTTGTTGCGTACGCCGGTCGACATGAAGGCGAACAGGTCGTGCGCAAAGCCGTCGACCTCGGACAGCATCTGGCGGCGGGCGCGGTTGAAGAAGTTGTAGGCGAGCACGGCGGGGATGGCGACAGCCAGACCCAGCGCGGTCATGATCAGCGCCTCGCCTACCGGGCCGGCCACTTGATCGAGGCTGCCGGAGCCGCTCATGCCAATGTTGACCAGCGCGTGGTAGATGCCCCACACCGTGCCGAACAGGCCGACGAAGGGCGCAGAGGAGGCGATCGACGCCAGCATGGTGTGGCCGTATTCGAGGCGTGCGGTGTCCTGGTTGATCGCGCGGCGCAGTGCGCGGGTGAGGAATTCGTCTTCCGATCCTGATTCGATCAGGCGCGCACCGGTGCGGTTGCGGAACTGCTCGGCGGCCTTGAGCCCGTGGTGGGCAAGGTGCGAGAACGGATCGTTGACGCCGCACTTGTTCAGGTAATCGCCGACGGCGCCCAGACCCGGCGCGTCCCAGAAGCGCGCCAGGAAGGCCTGGGCATGCTTCTTCATGCGCCAGTTGGCGAGGCTCTTGGAAACGATCAGATACCAGGTGATGACCGACATCGCCAGCAGCACGACGAGCAGGAAATGCGCGAGGCCGTCGGCCTGGGCGATAAAGTGGGCCAGGCCCAGTTGGGTTGGATTTGCCATGACTTAACTCCTGAGGGTGAACTGAATCGGTACGATGACCCACGCGGCCACCGGCATGCCGCCCTGGCGGGCGGGCTCGAATTTCCAGCTTGATTGCACGGTTTCGATCGCGGACCGGTCGAGGCGCGGATAGCCGCTGCTCTTCGCTACCTCCAGCTGGGCCACGCTGCCGTCCGGATTGACCAGAATGTTGAGACGAACGGTGCCCTCTTCGCCCAGCCGCCGTGATAGATGGGGATAGGGCGGCTTGGGATTGGCCAGGTAATCCGCCGGCTGCGGCGGGGTGGACGGCGGCGATGCGGACGGCGCGGATTTGGCTGCTTCCGCCGCCGGCGGCGGCAATACTTCCGGCACGGGTTTGGGCACCGGTGTTGACTTGGGTGCTTCGACCTCGGGCTGCGATATAGGGGCCAGCGTCGATTTGGCGGCCAAAATGGGTGGCGGTGGGAGCGGCTTGACCACCGGCTTGGGCGGCTGTAGTTTGGGTTGCCGCTTAGGTTGCGGCTGCGGTTCTTCTACCTCGGGCTCGATCAGGCTCACCATCTGGGGACGCGGCGGTGTGATTGGCTCGGTCGTGTCGGGCGCGAGCAATAGCAGACCAAGCAGCGCCGCGTGCGCGAACGCCACCCCGACGAGCGCGGCAGGCGAAATGCGCGAGTNNAACCCTGAGATCAGGTTTCATGGCAAATGTGGCGGAAAGCGAAGCGGTCATCCCAGACGTGTCCGTTTCAAGTATCAAACAAGGTTGGCTGGGATTCGTACCATCAGGTGTACGAAGTCCGTGGCTGGCAGGGGTATTTTAGGCCGCTCAGACTGAGGAGGTCAGGCAAACCAGAAACCATGAAAATGATAATGGTTCTTATTATCGGTGTCAATGGGGCGCGGGGGTAGGTAGCAGCTGTGACGAGCGCACGCACCGGCAGGTGCGCGTGATTTCCCCCTTAGCGAGACCTGCTATCGCTACCCATTGTTTCCACCGCGAATGCTAATGTTTCCCTTTTCTTCGGTTTTTCCACATGAGAAAACCCGTAATAAATAGAACCATCGGCGCCAAGCCAACGATGACCTGCAAGATGCGGGTAGGTGTTCCGCCGATTGCACCGATATGTATCGGGTAAAGCACATTGTTGATGCGCGTGCCGAGAGCTGCGTTCAGGGTGCTTTCTACTTGCAAAACCCTGCCCGTCTGTTGATCCAGATAGATGAAGTTCCTCCCGTTTGGATGGGATTCTTGCGCGAGTTTTTTGCGTACCACCCAAGGTGCCCGCAGTGAGCGGGGGAAATTGATCCAAGTAGTGGCAGCCGCGGGCAGGATTTGATCGGCTTGCTGTAACAGCACATCGAGCGAAGGCGTCGGCATCCCTGACCGAAGCGGCCCGGAAAGAGGCGGAGCAGCGCGCGCCGGACTTTGAGTTGCGGAGTTGATGAGACCGGCAACGCTTTTATTGAACACCAGAGAGACACCGGTTAAGGCTGTGATCAGAAGAAAGAGGGCCGCATAGATGCCCGATGCGCGATGCAAATCGAAATTTACCCTTTTCCAGTGGGCGGACCACTGGACCTTGAAGCTTTGCGAAATCTTTCCGTTTCGCGGCCACCACAAAACCAGCCCTGTGACACACAGGCCGATCAGCAGCAAACCGCCGACTCCGAGCGCCGTTTCACCGGCCTCGCCGCTCAGGAGTTCGGTGTGCAGCTGCGAGATCCACCCGATTGCGGAATCTTCCTGTCGGTGTGAGCCGAGGATCCTGCCGCTGTAGGGGTCCACATAGACGAACAGGCCATGCGTATTGTTCATCTTGACCAGATAGGTCTGCTGCGGCGTGCGCGGCATGCGGATGGCAAAGGGGCTGTCTTCAGGATACGCATGCTGCACCGTCTGCAGCATCTGGTGTAAAGCCACCCGCTCGCCTTGTGCAGCGGTGACGAGCAGTTCCGGATAGGTAAACTCTTCGATCTCTTCCCGGAACACCAGCAGGCTGCCGCTCAGGCCGCTCAGCACCAGCAGCAGGCCGATGAGCAGCCCGGTGTAGAGGTGCAGCTTGAATACGAATCGACGTGCCGTCATGACAACTGGCGCGCGAAGGCGCGGTTTCGCGTGCGGAACGGAGTATTGCGCTTCACGATGTCAGTTCCAGTGTTCGCTGCTGAAGCAGGCGAAGACCGACCTGTTCCGGCAAGGTCGGCGCAGCGCCTGGCGGAGGCTTCACGGCCTGCGCAACGCCCCGGCTTCGCCCGGAGAAATGTCCCGGCATGATCGGCGGGCTTTGTGTTTGCCGTCGTCATCTGAATGTCGCCAAGTGAGCCTTGATCGCGCGGAAGCTCACGCCGCGGTCGTCCCCCAGCAAATACGCCTGCACGTCGCGCGCTTTCCAGGCGGACGCCTGCTCGGGGATACGTGGAATGGCACAAAATGGAATACCGCGACGCCGGCAGCTTGCCGCAATCCTTTCGATCGCGTCCTGCACGATCGGGTGCTGCGCCTGCCCCGGCACACCGTAGGATTGCGACAGATCGATTGCGCCTTCGAGCACCATGTCGATGCCCGCGACGGACAGAATGGTGTCCAGATTGTCGACCCCTTCCCGGTCTTCGATCATCGCCACCACCATGATTTCCGAATTGGCGCGGGCGAAATAGGTCGGCAGGTCGAGGGTGCCGAAGCCCGTGGTGCGGCCGCCGCTGATGCCGCGCGTCCCGAGCGGGGCGTAGCGGCTTGCCGCGACGGCCTGCGCTGCCTCCGCGGCGGTGCGCACGTGCGGCACGACAATGCCCTGCGCGCCGCAATCGAGCGCCCGCAAAATGACGTCGGGCGCCGCGCTCGGCACCCGCACCAACGACGAGACCCCGGCGCATTCGGCCGCCCGAACCATATTTTCGAGCGTCTCCGGGTTGAGGCAAACGTGTTCCATATCGAGGATGACGAAATCGAATCCGGCGTAGCCGATCATCTCGACCAGCAGGGGCGAGGGGATCGAATTGAGCAAGCCGAATACGGTCTTGCCGGCGGCCAGCGCGCATTTCAGTGGGTTGGTCTGCAACATAACGGGCTCACTCGACGGGCAAATACCACTGCGCGGGATGCGGGTGGCGCAAAAAATCGTGATGCGAAATGTGCCAGGCATAGGCGCCGGCGTAGGGAAACACCAGTACGTCGTTGCAGCGTACCGATTCGACCTGGGCGTCGAATGCCAGCACGTCTTTCGGCGTACAGAGCTGGCCGACGACGCTGACGGTTTCGTCCGTCGCGTACGGACGCGCAAACGAATACGGCCATTCGTCGACCGGCAGCACGTGAAACGGGTGGCTGTGGCCTTGCGCATAGGGGGTGCGAAAGTGATGCGAGCCGCCGCGGCCGACCACGAAGGTCTTGCCGTGGCTGCGCTTGATGTCGATGACCTGCATCGCGTAGTAACCGCAGGCCGCGGTCATGTAGCGGCCGAATTCGAAGCGCACCGCTACGCCCGGCATACCGCGCTCGTTCAGCAACGCGGATAGTCCCGCGCTGAAAGCCGGCCAGTCGAACTGCCGGTCGGGCTGACGGTAGTTGATGCCGATGCCGCCGCCGACATTGATGTGATCGATGTCCAGACCATGGTCGTCGCACCAGCGGCGCGCCTGCTCGAGATAGGCCGCGACGAGCTGCAGATGGGCGGCCGCGTCGAGCTGGTGCGACAGCAGATGGAAATGAAAACCGCGCANNAATTCCGAATGGCGTCGGCTTGCCGCCCATCATCAGGCTTGTCTCGGCAAGCGTGTCGAGCGTCAGGTTGATGCGCAACGACACTGGCGCCGTTCGCCCGGCCCGGGCGGCGATGTCCGCCATCCGCTGCAATTCATGCAGGCTCTCCGCATGCAGGCAATCGACGTTCTGTTCGAGTGCTTCCCGGAGTTCATGGTCGAGCTTGCCCGGCCCGCTGAAAATCACCGGCACCTCGGCGAAATTCGTGCGCACCCAGGCGAGTTCGCCGCCCGACGAGACCTCGAATCCGGCCACGAGCGGTGCCAGTGTATGCAGGATCGGCAGGTCGGAATTGGCTTTGATCGCGTAAAACAGTTCGCAGCCGTCCGGCAGGCTGCCGGCCAGTTTGGCGGCATGCCGGCGCAGCGCGGCCAGATCGTAGACATACGCGCACAGTGGCGCGCCGGCTTGCGCACGGGCGAAGCGCAGGCTGTCGAATACTTTGGCGAGCCTCAACTCCACGCCGGATTCCCCCCCAGCGTGCCGAGCGGGTTGTTGACCGGAAGATAACCTGACGCGCGATCCGGACGCTTGAAGAAGCGGTTGATCAGATTGGCTTTTCCAGGAAACGCCTCGCCGTTAAGCAGGGCGTTGATGCAGCGTGCCGAGACGTCGTTCCCGTACCGACTCTGGTAGGCATGCAGATGGTGGCGCACCACCGCCCACAGGCGGTTTTGCAATGCCGGACTCCCAGCGCCGATTTGATTGATCGCCTCGCAGAAATTGTTGACGAAAAGGCAGTAGGCGATCCGTTTCCAGCCCTGCTCGGCGCTGTACCACAGCGCTTCGCGGGCGCGCGGGCTGATACCGTCCAGTTGCCTGGCGCTGTAGCGCTCCTGCACCAGCTTTACGCCTTCGAAGTCGCGCAGGAAGATCTGTCGCACCTGGCCCTCTGCGACACCGATCACCACGTTCTGTAAATGCGGCTCGAAAATGAGGCCGTGCGCGAAATAGCAGTAGAGCACCGGGTACATGAGTTCGCCAACGTAGCGCGAAAACCACGTCTCGGCAGTCTCTTCGCGCGACGATCCGCCACACCGCGGCATCGCGTCCAGCAACTCGCCCATCCGCGCTTCGCCGTAGATGTGGTTGCCGAATAGCGCCCCGGCGAGCAACGGCGTCACGCCTGGATGCAGTACGGTGTCGAAGCCGCGCCGCAGGATCAGGCCGAAGCCTTCGGTGATCGCCTTGTCGGTATGGGCGTCGCCCGTTTTCAGATCTGCCGAGATGAATGCGGGTTCCTCCATGACAGCGATGCCAGGGAAATAACGCTGCAACTGCGGCGTCAGTCCGCGCATGATGCGGGTGACCTGCAGCGCACCCTCGAGCTCGTAGATCGCGTTTTTGCGAACGCAGTTAGTGATGCGGACGTTGAGCGAACATTTGTAGAAATAGGGATTGGCGGGATGAAACAGCGTGCGGATCGACGAGGTCGGGTAAAAGTGTGCGCCCTGCTGTCCGAGATCGCGGATGCGGTCGCGGCGAATCGCCTCAACCAGGCCAGGATGGGTAAGCAGGTGGCGCGCCTGCCAGGGATGGGTTGGAATGAGGAAAAAGTCCTCGTCCGCGGCAAGTCCGGCCGGCGCCTGTCTGGCGACGATCTGGTCGCACGGCTGGGCGAGCACCGATTGCTGCAGCAGGCATTCGCGGCGTACGGCGAAGTAATGCAGCGCAAAGCGCGTGCCCATTTCCGGAGAATAGCGCTGCATGTCCTCATGCGAAATCCCCTGGCGGCTTTTCGGGGCGGGATGGAACGGATGGCCGAACACCAGCGACTGTTCGGACTCGACGAACGCCTGCAAGGGCGTCGGCGAAAACGGCCTGGGGCACGCCGCGCTCAGCACGGCGGAGGTGACCGCCACGCTGTCCTGTATCTGTTGCATCAATTCGTCGTTCGCCGGCTGGCCGTATTTGACCGACAACTCACGCAGCAACAGCCCGGCCAGCGCCTGCCAGTCGAGCAGGGCCCAGGGTTTGCCGGGGGCCTTGCAATACATCGGCGACAGGTAACGGTAGTTCCCGGTGGCGGACGCGCTGTCGACCACCGTCAGCAGGCGCTCGCCAGTAAGCGGCAGGCGGATGTGCATGGCACGGCCGCCGGTGCGGTGCAGGGCCAGGCGCACCGATGCCGGGCTGTCGCTCTGCCCGAACAAGGGGCCTATGCTTAACTGCCCCTCCAGCCCCGCGACCTCACGGCAATAACAGTTGAGCAGCGTTTCCATGGAACGCCTGCCGGCTTCCTGTAGCGCCAAGGATGCGGGATCGATTGGACCCGCGAGATTGTATGAATGCATGCTTGCTCCCGAAGTCAAGAATTTCGCAACCGTAGACGATGGAATGCCACACGAGCGAGGTAAGTGCCGCTGGCGAACAGGGTGAATGCGCCAATAAAAAAGGGGGCGCGCAGATCGAATGCCTGGACGGCCGTGCCGGCGATCAGGCCGGCGCCGACGGCGCCCCACTTGGCATTGCTCTCGAACCAGCCAAAGGAGCAACCGGCGTTCTCGTGCGTCACGACCGCCGCGATCAGCGCGTGCAGACTGATGAAGCCGAGCGTCATTCCGAGGCCCATCGCGATGCGTCCGGCCGTCAATCCCGTGAGCGTCGGAAACAGCGCCTGGGCGACCAGCGCGCCTGCAATTAACAGGAATGACGACGACAGCGTGACGAGGAGGTGGCCCTGTCCTAAATAGCGGCTTAGTGGCATCGCGCATAGCAGGTAGACCAGGTGCGGGATGCCGAACAACAGCCCGGCCATGGCCAGAGACGCTGGCTCCGCACCGGCCTGGGTGAAGGGCACGAAATACGGAAATGTCAGCACGGTTGCGAATACGAACGCGAACTGCGCCGCGTAGATCTGGCTTGCACTCGCTTCCAGCGCGCCGCCCTTGGTGTGGGTCACCCGTTTGGCGCTTGCTTCGTGCGGGTGCGCGGGCTGCAATCGCGCGATCAACAGCGCGGCGACGAGCGGCAAACCCGCCAGGTAACGATAGAGCTCGAGCGGCGATTCGATCGTCATCAGCAGCCCCAGTCCAGCCGGTGCGGCAACCAGCGCCGCCCGCGCCGACCATTGCATCAGGTTCAGGCTGCGGGTGAGCGCGGCACCGCTGACCACCGTAGACAGATAGGCGTTGGACGCGGCGAAGGTGCCGCCGAGCAGGCCTTGTAATGCAAGGGCAAGAGCAAATACCCAGGCATTGGGAGCGAAGCCTGCCAGCAGGAAACTGCCCGCGAGGCCCAGCTGGGCACGCAGCAGCAACGGCTTTTTGCCGTATTTATCGGCAAGCCGTCCCCACCATGGACTGCTTACGGCCGTAAAAAATATCGGCACGATGTAGAGCCAGCCGGCCAGATAGGCGGTATCGCTGTGCAGCGATTTGTCGAGTATCAGCGCAAAAAAGGGCGGCATTCCGAGCGCCGCGAATGCAGCGATGAAATGGCAAACCATGATCGTGGCCACAATGCGCCGCCGGTCGACGATCATGGCGCCCTCAGGAAGTTGGGTGTGCTGCGGCCGTAGAACTTGTTGACGTCGGCCGCGCCGGTTTCGGTCTTCTCAGCCAGGGTGGCGGCGATCAGCAGATACTTGATATAGAGCCGGTCGTCCTCGAGCAATAGGCGGCGCGCCGGCGCCACGTCCTCGCCCTCGGCCGCCAGCTCGTCCAGCACCGCCTCCACCCGCCGCCTGACGCGTGCATACAGTGCGGCGGCGGGCATGTCGAGCAGGCTCGCGTAGCCCTCGACCAATACCGCAATATTGAGTTGCAGGGTGATCGTGGTGAACATCTGTGCCAGTGGCAGGGCGTCCGCGACGAAAATGCGGCGATCCTGCAGATCGGCCACGCGGCGTGCAAGATCAGGCCAGCGCCGCGCCAGCACTTCGGACTGGATGCGCCCTGCATCGTTGTCTTTGAGCAGCAGGCGCAGTCGCGGTGCCTGCCGGCTCAGGACGAGAACCGAATTCTGCTGGTTCGACTCGAGGGCGACGCCGTAGCGCAGCCACAGCAGCAGGTGCAGACGAAGCGTCAGTTCAAGGTAGTCCTCGAAGAATGCTTCGAGGTCGCCCGCGTAGAATTCCGCCGCCACTTCTTCGGCTACGGTGTTGCCTGAGGGCGTCTGGGCCAGCAGCGCCGCCACCGGAATCAGCGTGCTCTCGCCCAGCGTCTCGACCGGATAGCGACGCAGGATATGGCCGAGGAACATCCGGTTGTCGACATGCCCGCCGCAGCCCTCGAAGGTCAGCAGCAAACGCTCGGCAATCGCCGGCTCGCGCGCGGCGATATCGGCGAGCAGCGTCTGGAAGCGATGGCCGTCGTGGATCGTGCTCGGCTTGATGGGGCGAATGTTTTTCGCGCCGAGGGTGCGGATCGTCAACGGCAATTTCAGATGCCACTCCGGCGCGTCGAGCAGCACGACGGTGCGTACCGACAGCGTCGATACCACCGCGAGATAGGGGTGCGGAGCGCGCACCACGCTTTTATGCAATTCGGCGTCGCCCAGGAATTCATCGAGTTGATGGTCCCAGACGAACGGATGCACGGGAAGCAGCGCATGCGTATGGGCCATCGCCGCAGGCAGGCCAAGGGCTTCGACGCTCGGCCACAGCGGCGGCAGGGTCGACTCGGCGTCGGCACTCGGATGATAAAGATCGCGTGGCACTGCCAGCCAGCGCAACATGAAGGGACGCTGAAATTCGGGGCCGTAAGCGGCGAGCGCATCGGCATCGAAACCGAGCTTGGCACGTGCGGTGGGATAAAACGGATGATCAAGGAACGCGCCAAGCCGATCGTAGTGCAGCAGGCGCGAGTGCCAGTTCGGCAGTCGGGTGCCTGCCGTTGTGTCGTGCGCGGCGCGGAATTCGGCGAACCAGCGTTCGCGCTCGGCTTCGCTGATATGCCTATGTTCGGCTGCGACGCGGCACTCTTCGGCGAAGGCTGCGAATCGCTCGGTCGCTGTCGCCGGGAGACCCTGTGCGAAGCAAGCCAGGATGTCCTCGACCGCGTGGAGCGGCTTCAGGCGCCGACCGTCATCCCACACGAGCGGCGCTCCGGCGCTGCGCCACGCCTGCATGAAGGCGGATGCGGCGACTGGTATCCACAGGACGCCGGCGTCGAAATGGCTCACTTCGAGCCACGCGTAGCCCGCGTCGCGATGGGCGAGCGCGGTCGGCAGACTGTCGCCTGTACGCACGGCCGCTCGGCTTACGCACTCGCGCACATTCTCCCTTAGCAGGGTATCCACCACGCGCCGGCAAATATAGGCGTCGTGGGCGTCGTCGTCAGCCTGCGTCATGTCGGAGGCTGTTCCCGCGGCAGCCGCGCTCATGCGCCGATTGTCCAGGCCAGCCCGCTGCTGATCCGGTCCATTTCCATGCCCAGACGCTGCACGTCGGTCCCGGTGCCGCGCAGTACGCCGAGATAATCCTTGTTGGAATGCGTCAGATTGACCGACTCGCCAATCGCTCGCAACGGTTTGAATGTGATCCGGATGTCATCCAAGTGATGATCGAAAGCATCCGGCGCGCCGGCCAGGCGGCCTGCAGACTGCGCGGTAAAGTAACGGATCAGCGCCGCCCCCGGTGTGATATCGAATTGTGGCAGCGGCTCGCCCGTATATAGACTCAGGATGATCTCGAATAAAGACAGCCCGAGGGTATCCTGCAGCAGGAACTCGCGATAATCGCCGATGCTGCGATAGTTGATTTCGATCAGACGGGGACCGGAGTCGGTCATGACGAACTCGGTGTGGCACGCGCCAAAGCCGACGCCAAAGCGGCGAATGATGTCGACCACCTCGGCTTCCTGGTCGGCCGTCAAGCCTGTGCCCCAGCTTGCCTCCAGCTCCACGAAATACGGCGGANNGCGGCGGTGACAATTTCACCTGAAAGCCGCCGAGCACGCAGAGCTCCTTGTCGTCGCCGATGGTTTCCAGCGTGTAGAGCGGGCCTGCGATGTATTCTTCAAGGAGCAAGGGTTGGCCGGGCTGTTTGCTCCATGCCGCAGCGCACTGCGCCGCGAGTTCGGCGCGGTCGTGGCTGAGGCTGACCTGCTGGCTGGCAACGCCTTCGCGCGGTTTGACGATGCACGGAAACGGCACGCCATCCAGGACGCCCGCTAGTGCATCCGGATCGCAGACCACGGCGTGCCAGAGCGCGTCGAGCCCGTGGACCTTGAGGTTGGCGCGCATTTCCGCCTTGTTTTTTGCACGGTAGGCGACGTGCCAGTCCTTGCGCGGCAGGCCGAAGTATTCGGCGGCGATCGCCGTACTGGTCTGCAGATGATCGCTGTTGGAAAAGATTGCCGCCGGCGTCCGCTCGCGTCCGCTAATGGCATCGATTACGGCAAGCGGATTGAATACGTCGCAGGCAACAATTTCCTGCGGATAGGCCGCGAGACCTGGCTGACTGAAATAATGTCGATGCGCCTCAGCGTCGTCGGTCAGGAGCACCACCGATAAATCAAGACGCCGCGCCGCCGGGATAAAGCCGACGTTGACCGAGTCGGTCGGGACGTGGGCCAGGATCATAATCTCTTGCATCATGGCCACGTTTACATGTCCATTTGCAGGGTCAGCAGGGCAGCGCGGCCGGGGGCGGGCATGCGACCCTGGCTGAAGTCGACGCCGCGGAAGTAGTAGTCGCGATCGAACAGGTTGTTGAGCGCCAGACCTGCTTTCATCCTGGTGCCGCTCCAGCTGAAATCGCGCGTGACCTGGGCGTTCCAGACCGAATAGGACGGAATTTTCCCGACCGAGCCGCTGGCGTTTTCGTTGACGGTGTTGGCGCCGTCAGAGAATGCCGAACTCTGGTACAGGCCAGTGACGTTCCAGTTCCAGGACCCGGTACGGTAATTGGTCTGCAGGTTGATCTGATGCTGGGGCGCCAGGGGCAGTTCGTTGCCCTTGAACTGGCCGGAAAGCTGCTCGGTGTCGACATAGGTGTAGGCGGACTTGAATTCCAGCCCGCGGACACGCGCCGGGCGCCACGCGAGTTCTGCTTCGATGCCTTGGTGGCGCGCTTCGCCGAGGTTGCGGAAAGCGCCAACGGCGGCAACATACTCGAGCTTGTTGTCGAAGTCGAAACGAAACGCGGTGAGCCCGACATCGACATTCCGCGTCGGGTTCAGGCGCACGCCTGCTTCATAGTTTTTCGCGCGCTCGGCAGCGAGATTTTCGCCGCCGTAGGTGACTTGCGTGAACTGCACGGGTCGAAGGGACTTGTGGAAATTGGCGAATAGGAACAGCGCGTCGCTTGCCTGATAGCCGACGTCCACGCCGGGCAGCCAGTCACGGGTGGTGTTGGTCCCTTCCAGCCCGTTCTTGTTGTCCCGGCGGTAGGAGTCGATCTGCTCGTAACGGATGCCCGGGGTGAGCTTGAGCTTGTCGTCGAGCAGGGACAAAGTGTCGCTCACGTAGGCAGCAACCGCATTGTTCTCGAAGCGCCAGTCGCGTGCGACGGTAAAGGCGTTGGTCGCGACGTTGCGCGAGTTGACCAGATAGTCGACTTCTTCGCGCATGTAACGCGCGCCGACTGCAATTTTTTGCTTGACACCGCTGTCGATGTCGAACGTGAAGCGGGGCTCGCTGCCGTAGACCCAGAACGCCCGCGGCGACGACATTTCGAGCGTCGACGGGGTGTCGGCATTGCTCGAGTTGCCGAAGAAAAATTCGCGGTTGCTGTGATGGGCGAAATTGGCCCAGCGCAGTTCAGCGCCATTATCGAAGTACTGGTTGTAGACGAGGTGCCCCCGCAGGGTGTCGCCGTCAAAACGGTCGAGTGGCCGGGTGGACTGGTCGCGGTCCTGTTCATAGGACTGCGGTGTCAGGGCGCCGGGCATTTCGTTTTTGGTTTTGTAATACTGCAGGCCGGCCTTGATATCGGTGTTGTCGGTGACGAACCAGTCCGCATCAAGCATCAGATTGTTGACGGTGGTCGCCGAGTGGTCGCGTTCTGCATTGCCTTCGATGACATTGGCCTGCGCCTGCAGGCCGAGCCGGTCATTCACGAAACCGCCGGCACGCACGTAAGTGTCGCTCAGCACGCGGCCGTTGCCCGCAACCGACAATGTTTCCTTGGCAGTAAAGGACGGCTTGCGCGGGATACGCTTGGTCACGAAATTGATCACACCCCCGACGTTGTTCGGGCCGTAGTGAACAGCGACCCCGCCGCGCGCCACGTCGATCGCTTCGATCGAATTGATGGTCAACGGAAATAGCGACAGACCGGTCTGGCCGTAGGGCGCCAATGAAATCGGCATGCCGTCCACCAATACCAGTACCTGTTCGCTGCGCAAGGGATTGAGGCCGCGGACACCGATGTTCGGCAGAATGCCCGTGCCGCTTTCATCCAGTACCCGCACGCCGGGCACGGTACGCAGCGCGTCCTCAACGGTGCGTGCACCGGATTCGGTCAGCTCTTGAGAGGTGACAACCGTCCGTGCTCCAGGGTGTTTCTTCGCCGCCTGCGGCGTGGGCGTGCCAAGCCAGTCGGCACTCACTGTTACTTCTTCGAGTTGGTTCGTCTCTTGCGCCTGGGCGGAACACGCCAGGGGAATCATCAGCACAGCCAGCAGTTTCTTGTTCATACAGCCTCCGGATACAGTTGCAGGGGTTTCTGGCTGGCTAGCTTGAAAGGCTGGCTGGCGGGGCGGGTTGTTTTATTTGGTGAGGATGAGTTTCTCGTTACGGGTAATGCGCAGGCGGTATTCCTCGCCCTTGTGCACAATGACCACCTCGTTGCCGTTACGGAATAGTTCGCGGCTGTCCAGGCGCACGGGCGACGGCGGTGCGGCTGCAGCCACCACCCGGTCGGGCTTGAGAGCGGCGTTCATGTCATTCTTCCTGCCGGAATGCATCATCGGGTTTCATTCCGTGGGATGGTTTCGGGCCGGCGGCGCGCGTAACCCCAGGCAAAGCCGGCGGTCACGGCGGCGAGCAGGATGCCTTGCAGCCACAAGGCTTGCTGGTTGGCATACATGCCCAAGGCGGGCACCTGGAAGAAATTCACCGGATCCAGCGGCAACCAGCCCGCTTCCTGGAGCGCGGCGACGCCGTGGCCGGCGAACATGACGCCCAGCAGGGCGAGCAACACCGAGCTCGCAGCGAAGAAGGGGCCGATGGGCAGGCGCAGGCCGAAGCGGAAAATCAGCCAGGCGAGGATGGCAAGGGTGCCGCCGCCCAGCCCGAAGCCGATCAGCACCGAGCCGCGCGCGCCTTCGGCCTGTTGCCAGAGGGCCTGGTAGAACAGCACGGTCTCGAAGGCTTCACGGTACACGGCCAGGAAAGACACGCCGGTCAGCGCCCACAGGGTGCCGCGCGTCAAGGCATGGGTGAGGTGCCGGCCGACGAAGGCCTTCCAGCGCTCGGCGTGGGACTTGTCGTGCAGCCAGAAGCCGACATAGAGCAGGATGGCGCTGGCGGCGAGCGCCCAGATCCCCTCCGTGACCTCGCGCCCGGCGCCGCTGACGGCGATCACGTAGCTGGCCACGAACCAGGTGAGCGCGCCCAACCCCAGGGCACTCATCCAGCCGATATGGATGAAGGGTAGCGCCTCGCGGCGCTCGGCCTTGACCAGGAAAGCGACGATGGCCGCCACCACCAGCAGTGCTTCCAGGCCTTCGCGCACGATGATGAAAAACGCGCTGACCAGTGCGGCGGTGGGGGATAGCCGGCTGCCGTCCAGCTTGTCGGCGGCGCTGGCGAGAAGCGTATGCACCAAGGTGGCCTGTCTTTCCGCCTCGGTGATCGGTGCGCCGGCGCGCAGCAGGTTGCGGTAGGCGGTCATCTGCGTTTCGATGTCCTGCCGCAGTGCGCGGTCGGAGGCGTCGAGACTGGCCTCCACCAGCTCGAAGCCTTCCAGGTAGCCGGTGACGGCGAGCCGCTGAGCCAAGGAGATGTCACCCGCCCGATAGGCGGCGAGGCTTTCGTCCAAGTGCCGACCCGTGAAGGCGAGAGGCGACTCTGCCGCAATTTTGGCCTTGCCGGGGTTTTGCCTGAGCCAGGCGAAAACCATGGACGCGTCCTCGCCATGACTGGATCTGACTTCGTTCTCGGTGAAGGCGGCAAGGTCGCGCAAGTTTACGAAGGGAAGGGTCTTGCCGCCGGCAGCAAAAATCGCTGCGCCTTTTTGTGTCACGTCGGTGGGGGTGGCCAGCGAGGCCACATAAAACGCCAGCGCCCAGCGGTCTTCTTCGGAAAGCTGGGTAAAACCGCTCATGGACGTGCCGGTCACCCCCAGACTGATGGTGCTGTAAAGGCCGTACACGCTGCGCTGCCTCATGCGCGTCACGTCGTGGAAATCGGCCGGGGCCGGCTCCATGCCCTTGGCCAGAATGCCGTCGCCTTTGCCTGCCANNCACTACAGCCTGGCGGCGCCGCTCAGGTTCGGTGCGCGCTTGGGCGCGATGGCGATTTGGTAGGCACCGATGACGCCCTGCCGCAGTTCGCCCGCCAAGCCGGAGACCGCCGCACCGGGTGCCCGGGCAGCGATGGATGCGCGGAGCGTTTCGGCTTGGCGCAACAATCCCGCCTTGACCGGATGGTCCGGCAGCTTGCGCAACTGCTCTATCACCTGGACGGAAAATTCCAGCTGCTCCTGGTATTCCGCCTCGTCGAGCACCTTGCCATCGCGCACGAATTCCGGGTAATCCACGCCCACGTAGTCGAGCATGTGGGCGATGGTCCGGGCCGTTCGGGTTGCATCGACGGAGGCGGCCTGGACGGGGCCGGTAAAGGCCGCGAGCAGGGCGACGAGTACCCAAGCCCCCATTCGGAAGGCCGGTTGGAACAAGCGTTTCGTATTCATGATGGCAAGCTCACGGTTATCGGTTCGGGAACGAAATCCGATGGGAAAATTAAATTGCATGTCATTTTCTTATCCATGCCCGGGTGCTTCGATGGTTTCACCAGACAGGCTTACGCGGCCGGAAGCCAGCTGCGCCAGTGCCACGGTGAAACCGGAGATGCTTGCCCCTTTGAACAGCACGCAGAGCTTGCCGGTCTGTTTGCAGTGTTTCTTGAGCTGCCAATAGGCCGGGTGGCTGACGCAGTCGGTGGGACAGATCACCGCATCGGAGGCGTTGAGCAGGTCGGGCAGCCTGGAGAGGGCTTCTTCCTTGCCGCCGTCGTGGTGGATCAGGCGCACGCCGAGGCGTTCGGCCAGTTGCCGGTAATGCGGTAGCAGCGGAGTGCGGCCGCCGACGCAGAGCACGCAGCGGCCTTGCAGGCGGGTGCTGCAGGTGTCGCATTCTCCGCTGCAGGTCGTCGCACTTGGCGCGCTGCTCGACGCCTCCTCCAGCCAGAGTCGTTCCAGCGCGTCGCGTTCGGCGGCGGTTTCTTCCATCTCGCGGCCAAGGCGCGCTTTGTCGCCGCGCAGGACGGCGACCATTTCTTCCAGCGTTTCGATTCGCGCCTCGGCTTCCCGAGCGCGGCTGGCCTGGGTTTCCGCCAACAACAGGCGGCGACCGATGGCGGCCATGGCCTGGCCGGATTCCAGCTCACGCACCCGGTTCAACAGGGGGGCCAGGTGGGCGACCTGTTCGTTGGCGCGTGCCAGGTCGCGTTTGGCCGAGTCGGTTTGCAGGCTTTGTTGGCGCAGTTCTTCCGCGAGGCGAGCATTTTCCGCGCCCAAGTTGGTTTGCTCGCGCTGCAGCCATTCCAGCCGCCGCAGATCGGCGGCCTGGCCGGCGCCGATCTGGTGGCTGTGCATGTGGACATCGCCATAGACCTGGTTGCGGGTATCCCGGCTGGCGGCCTTGTGGGTGAGCGCGGCCCACATGGCGTCGGCGACTTCGCCGCACTTCAGGTGCTGCTTCCACAAGGCCAGCACGTCGGCGTCGGATTTGACGCGCTCGAAGCGGGTGATGATGATCGCGTACTTGCGCTCCAGAAGCTTGTGCATCGCTTCGGCGGCGTCGTTGCGCGAGCAGGACAGCGAGACGGCTTCGACATGCAGGCGATAGGGATCGAAGCGAGTGCCGCCAAAATTGCCATTAAAACCGCACTTGCGGGCGATCTTCTTGAGTTCATCCAGCGTGAGGCAGGAGCCAATCACCGGGCAGTGGTGCTTTTCTTCGAGTTCCCAGAGCTTTGGGCGGCGGGGCGACGGTTGCTTGCGCGATTCAGGTTCGCTTTCCACCATCGACGTGACAAGAGCTGAAGATGTGGGCGCGACGCCCGCCTTGGCGAACAAGTCCGCCAGCAAGCCTTTCGGTTCGCAACGATCACACATGGCAGTCGTGCCTCAGTCTGGCCGGATGAATATGCCGCGCGCCTTCCACGCGTGGAGTAATTGTCTCTTCGCCGATATCGGTCTGGATCGGCGCGGCGAAGGCGTCGCGCGGAAGGCCCATGCCTATCTGCATCGGGGCGACGAACCAGTCGAGCAGCAGCCGGGCGGACGCCTGGCTGCGTGAACAGGGGTGGCGCAGCAACACCAGCGCGACAACCAGGAGCGATGCGGGATGGGCGGTATGCATGGGGTTCCTCCTCAAGCGGCGGCGACAAAGGCTTCGCCGAGTTGCCATTCGCAGGCGGTGAGCTCGCCGCTTTGCAGTGCGTGCAACAGGCGCAGCGTTTCGCGTGCCGAGCGGCCCACGTTGAGATTGTTCGCCGCCACGCTCATGACCCGGCCTTCGAGGTTGACGATGAAGGTGGCACGCATCGCTACGCCGGATGCGGCGAGCACGCCGAAGCCTTGCGCCAGCGCACGCGACATGTCACCTAGCATCGGGAGCTTGACCGCGCCGAGGCCGTGTTTGACCCACGCGCGGTGGGCATGAGCTGAATCCACGCTGACGCCTAACAGCACCACGCTCGAGACGGCGAAGTCGTGGAGGAGGTCAGAATAGACGCGGATTTCCGTCGGACAAACGAAGGTGAAGTCGAGCGGCCAGAAAAACAGCACCAGCCACTTGCCGCGATAGTGCGCGAGCGAGACCGGTTCGATGCGGCCATCGGGTATATAGGCGTCGGGGATAGGGTGTCCAATCGAAATCATGAAAAACTCCTTCATTGCGGGGCGGATTGCGGCACGGCAATGTTCGTGTCACGCGGGGTGCATGACACGGCGCGCCATTCGAACGACAGGCGGCGACAGGCGTTGGTCAGTTGCGGAATGGCGGCGCCGTTTTCCATCCAACAGCAAATGCTGCTCGACCAAACACGCGAGCTTTTTGCAGCCGATTTGCTGGTAGCAATGCACCGGCCACAGCTTGGCGGCGATGACGATTTCGTGAGCGTCGTGGTACTGCGGGGGCATGCCAGTCTCCTTGGGGTTGAGGGCTGGCTTGCGCGGGTGCGCTGGCGGGCGGGTAATCCGGTGAGTAACTTACTGCGTGAGAATCTACTGCGTGAGAATCAGTTTGCAGTTTTTGGTGATGCGCAGGCTGTAGCGCTCGCCGTTATGGCATCAGGATTTCCTGATTGCCCTGGAATAAAAACTCCGTCGGGTTGACCGGACTCGACCAGAGTACGGATGGGGAGGGTGTCCGTGTTTGCATGGCTATCGACGTCTAGTTTCGTTTGATCTGATTTCATTCATGTTGGGCATTTGATTTACGAATGATAACGATTCGTGTTTGCATGTCAAGCGGTAGCGATAATATTTGTGAAAGGAGGGGGTAACAGCGGCATGGTGGACGTGCTCTGGTTCAGCGTGCGGCGGCGTGTGACTCAGCCGATGAGGCCCAGCCCAACGAGAAACATGACGTAGGGTTGGCCCGGGTACGGGAGGTCAGCGTGAATGCTTCACCCTCGACGGCCTGGGAGCCGCCGAGCGCGACTGCTGGTTGTAGACGTCGCTATCGAACAGCGGAATGCTTTCGTTCCAAGTGTAGAACGGATCGAAGCTCTAATTGATCACCGTCCCACTGCGACCGCCGAAGTGAGAAATCGTAGGTTGCTAGATGCCGGATATACGACTGCACGCAATTCCGAACAGCCAGAACTATCGATCTGGTTTCTTGCTATTGGGGGGAGTCCATATTAGGAGTGTCCGCATCAACCAGACCGATACACCGAGCGAAAGCGGGGGGGGCGGCGAGCATGGTGGCTAGGCTGCTGGCGGCGGCAAGCGACTGGATGAATGACTTCATGACTCCTTTTTAGGTTGGAAAAATTCAAATGGTATCAATGCTTTTGACAGTGCAGGGGGTTGCTTGAAAGCGTGAGGTAAAAGGATAGCAAAAGAGGTGGCAAGCGAGGTGCGTGGGGAGCTTTAGGATTGATCCATCTTGGCTAAAGATATCGGGTATCCGGATTTCGTATTTCATTAACGGTAGGCCAGCAACCTCAGCGCGTTGAGCACTACGACCAGAGTCGATCCTTCGTGGATCAGCACCGCCACCCCGATTCCCGCCCAGCCGAACAGGGTGGCGGGAACCAACAAGGCCACCACGCCCAGGGACACCCACAGGTTCTGCCGGATGATGCGCTTCGATGCGCGGCTCAAGGCCACGGCGAACGGCAGTCTGGAAAGGTCGTCGCCCATCAGCGCGACATCGGCGGCTTCCAGCGCCACGTCGGTGCCGGCGCCACCCATGGCGATGCCGACGGTGGCGCGCGCCATCGCCGGCGCATCGTTGACGCCGTCGCCGACCATGGCTACCTGGCCGTAGCGCTGCGCGAGTTCCTCCATGGCCTTGACCTTGTCTTCCGGCAACAGACCCGCCTTCACTTCGTCCAGGCCCACCGCGTCGGCGATGGCGCGGCCCACGCGCTCGTTGTCGCCGGTAAGCATGATGGTCTTGCGGATGCCGGTCTGGTGCAGACGCTCCAGCACCTGCTTCACGCCTTCGCGCGGCGTGTCGGCCAGGGCAAAGATGCCGAGGAACTGTCCGTCCGCCTGGATCAGCATGAGGGTCTTGCCTTCCGTCTGCAGGCGCTCTGCGTCCTGCTGAACCACTTCGGGGATGGCTTCACCGTCAAACAGCCTGGCGTTACCAATGGCTATTTTTTGCCCGCCAAATTCAGCGCGAACGCCTTTTCCGGTCACGGCTTCGACCTCCCCGGCTTCATCCCAACTTAAACCGCGTCCCTTCGCCTCCGTCACCACCGCCTGCGCCAGGGGATGGGCGCTGCGACTTTCCACGGCGGCGGCAATAGTCAGCAGACGTGCCTCGTCTCCGCTGATGGCGATGACATCGGTCACTTTGGGTTTGCCGATGGTCAGGGTGCCGGTCTTGTCGAAGGCNNACGCCTTTGATCAGCACGCCGCCGCGTGCGGCGCGCGCGATGCCGGACAGCACCGCCGACGGCGTGGCGATGGCGAGCGCGCATGGGGAGGCGGCCACCAGCACGGCCATCGCGCGGTAAAAGGATTCCGCAAAAGGAAAGCCGAACAGTGGCGGCAGTACGATGAGCAGTACGGCGCCCACCAGCACGACGGGTACGAAGATGCGCTCGAAGCGGTCGGTGAAGCGCTGGGTGGGAGACTTCTGCGTCTGCGCCTCGGCCACCATCGTAACCATGCGCGCCAGCGTGCTCTCCTGCGCCAGCTTGGTTACCTCGATAGTCAGCACACCCTCGCCGTTGACCGTGCCGGCGAACACCTTGTCGCCCGGCTGCTTGTCCACCGGCATGGATTCGCCGGTGATGGGCGCCTGGTCCACCGCCGAGTTGCCTGATGCCACCTGCCCGTCGGCGGGGATGCGCTGGCCGGGTTTGACCACCACCCGGTCGCCGCGCTGCAAGGCTTCGACCCGCACCTCGATCTCGGCACCATCGCGCTGCACAATGGCGGTCCTGGGCGCCAGTTCCGCGAGCGCCTCGATCGCCTTGCGCGCCCGGTCCATGGCCATGTGTTCCAGCGCATGACCGAGGCTGAACAAGAATAGCAGCAGCGCGCCTTCTTCCCAGGCACCCAAAGCCGCGGCCCCGGCCGCTGCGACGATCATCAGGGTGTCGATGTCGAAGCTGCGGCTCTTCACACTCTGCCAGGCGTCGCGCAGGGTATAGAAACCGCCCGCTGCATAGGCACCCAGCAGCAGGCCGATCGAGAGGGCGCGCGGCGCGCCGGCGAGGCCGGTCAGCCAGCCGGCCAGCAACAGCAGGCCCGCCACGCCGCTGAAAACGAGCTCGCGATGCTCGGCGAACCATCCGGCCTCATGGCCTTCCTCCAGCACGGCATAGCCGAGCGCCTGTATGCGCTTAATGATTGCAGGACGCCCGATTATCTCGCTGTCGAATTCCAGGCGCAGGCGTTCCGCGGCGTAACTCACGGAGGCTTCCAGCACGCCGCCGGTACGTTGCAGGGCATGTTCGATCACCGTGGCGCAGGTGGGGCAATCCATGCCGTCGATGCGCAGGCTCTCGTGACGAAACCGGTCTCCGATCTTCGCGCCGGCCGCCTGCGCCAGTTCGCGCACCCGGCTCACGCTGAATTGCTGCGGATCGTAGTGCAGGCACAGAGTCGCGCTGCCGTCCTCGCGCACCAGGTGCACTTTTTCCAGGCCTTCGGCCTGCAGCAGTTCCGTCAGCCGCCCTACGCAGGCGTCGCGCTCGTCGGGGATTTCCGGCAGGACCAGGGACAAGTCCAGTTCAAGTTTTTCAGCCATGCTGCTACTCCTTATAGAACCCATCGATTTCGACGCGGGGTTGCACGCCTCATGGAACGGACAAAGACCTGCGCTTGGCAGGTGCCCTCATAAGGTCTCGCGTTCCGTTGCCGGTTTAAACAAGCGCGGGATCCAGCGCACATAGACAAGTTCGCTGACGAGTTCGACCAGCGTTTGCGTCACCACGACCGCGGGGATGAGGGCGCCGCCACCGGGGACGGCAAATGCCAGCGGCAAGACCACTAGGGAATTGCGGGTGCCCGCGCTGAAGGCCAAGGCACGGCCCGCGCCTACATCGAGTCCCATGAGTTTTCCCACTGCATAGGCGACAAGCGGCATGATGATCGCGAATGCCGCATAAATCGGCACCGTCCGGGCAACATCGGCCGACGCAGCGCCGATGCGCGGTGCGACGGCCGCGAACACCAGCAACAGCACCAGCGCCATCAGCGGGACCGGCAGCCATCCCATCACCCCCTCGACCCGCCTGCCCGACGCGCGGCGGGCGGCCCAGTACTGGGTTGCCCCAGCGAGCACAAGGGGGATGGCAATCAGCCAGAAAAACGCATGCAGGAAGGGGCTTGCCTGCACCAGGCCCGCGGCGTCGGACCCGAGAAACAGCCCGATATAAACGGGCAGCAGTAGCATTTGCGCGATGAGCAAAACCGGCGTCGCCGCGAGGATGAGCTTCGCGTCTCCCCGCCCCAGGTGCGTAAATACGACGACGTAATCGATACAAGGCGCCAGCAATACCAGCAGCACGGCGAAGTGAAGGGCCGGATGGGCAGGAAGGAACTGGATCAGCCCGAGTACCACCAGCGGAACCGCAACGAAGTTGACGATCAGCAGCGCCGAGAGGAAGCGCCCGTGCGTCAGCGCCTGCCCGAGGGCAGCCATCGGCACTTGCAGGAAGGTGACATACAGCAGCGCAGCCAGCGCCGGATTGATCCAGGCTTCCAGGGCGGCAGCGGATGGCCCCGCGACGGCGGCCGCCAGCAGGCCGGCAAACACTGCCATGAAATAAATGGCGACCTGATGCTTTTCCAGCGTCGGCCTGGAGATGCGAATCATGCCTGGAAAATGCATTGTGCTACTGCCGGGGTTTGCCGCATTGGCCGCAAAACTGGGCGCCCGCCGGCAGTTCCGCGCCGCAGCCGGAACATTTTGCGGGCGACAGGGAAGCGCCGCATTGCCGGCAGAAGCGCGCATCGCGCGCATTGGCGCTGCCGCACTTGAGGCAGGTGATTGCCGGGCTGCTGTCTTGCGGATAGCCTGGATTACCCCCATAGCCGCCATGCCCGGAACCGCCGTGATGGCCGCCCCGGTAGCCGCCGTGGTGGCCGCCGAGTTTGCCGCCCATCAAATTGCCCAGCATTCGTTCGAAGAATCCCATGGTTTACTCCTTTGCAGTTGATTTAACGATGACAAAAGTTGTCCCTGCTAATTGACGACACCTGCTTACTCGGGATGATTTTGGTTGCCGGGCTTTTGGCTAAGTCGTTTCCAGCCGGGCGGGTGGTGAAGTGCGAGGGTTGCAAAAATCAACCCTCCCGTGACGATCGCCAGCACGTACATCCCGAAAGCGCTGGCCATGCCCACCGCCGCNNTTGCCCTGAAAAATGACCCCCGCTCCGATAAAACCCATGCCGGTGACCACTTGGGCGGCGATACGACCCGCATCATTGGCCGCATGAAAAGATATCAAGCTGAAAGCGCAGGCCCCTATAGAAATCGCCATGTAAGTTCGAATGCCCGCATCGCTGGCATGACGTTCTCTTTCCCAACCGATCAAGCCGCCTATCAGCGCAGCGAGCATCATGCGAGAGGCATAAAGAAATTCAGTTTCGATATCCATTTTTTTCACTTATCTCCTAGCGTTGCGCCGCACCCTGCCCAAATGTTGCACAGCCAAGGTACGCACGCTGCCTATGCCAACATCGGCAAGCAACGAATCGAAACCACATACCGTTACAGTGCTTCGGCAACCGTTACGTCTTTGCCGGCGAGGGCGCAGACTCGGCAGTAAAGTCTTCCTCATCTTCGTCTCTTCGATGTGTCAGTCGATACAGAATCGGCAGTACGAGAAGCGTCAGTGCGGTCGAGGACAGAATGCCGCCGATCACCACGGTCGCCAGCGGACGCTGTACCTCAGCCCCAGTTCCAGTAGCAATCGCCATTGGCACGAAGCCAAACGATGCCACTAGCGCTGTCATCAGTACCGGACGCAGACGCGTCAGCGCCCCCTTGCGAATCGCCTTATCCAGCGACATGCCTTCTTCGCGCAGGCTGCGGATGTANNGCGATGAAGCCCACTGCCGCCGAGATCGACATCGGAATATCGCGTAGCCAGAGTGCGACCAAACCGCCCGTCAGCGCAAAGGGGATGCCGCTAAAGACCAGCAGTCCGTCTTTAACGTTGCCAAACATCATGAAGAGCAGCACAAACACGAGCAGCAACGCGACGGGCACCACGACTTGCAGACGCTTAGTAGCCGACAGCAACTGCTCGAATTGCCCGCCCCAGCTTGTCCAATAGCCCGCAGGTATCTTTACTTGCTGCTGAAGCTGCTGTTCAGCCTCTGCGACAAACGAGCCNNGAGCCAATGTCGCGGCCGCGCACGTTAGAGCTCACGACGATTCGGCGTTTGCCGTTTTCCCGGCTAACCTGGTTTGGCCCCGGAGCCAACTCAAGGCTTGCGACTTCTGCGAGCGGAATATAGGTTTTTTGACTGTCGCCACCCTGCGCCCGTGGTAGTGCGATCGGTAAGCGCTTGATTGCTTCCAGGTCGGAACGCAGGTCTTCCGGTAGACGAACGATGATGTCGAAGCGACGGTCGCCCTGGAATAGGGTGCCCGCCTCCTTGCCGCCGATCGCAGTGGCCACTGCATCCTGCACATCGCCCACGTTCAAGCCGTAGCGAGATGTTTTGTCGCGGTCAATATTGATGGTCAACATGGGTAGGCCGGTGGTCTGCTCTACTTTGACCTCTGATGCGCCCGGAATCTTCTCCATCACCGAGGCTATTTTGATCGCGGTGTCGTTTAGTACATCCATGTCGTCGCCGAACACCTTAACCGCCACATCGCTGCGTACGCCTGATATCAACTCATTGAAGCGCAGCTGGATCGGTTGGGAGAATTCGTAGTTGTTGCCAGGGAGTTTGTTCGCGGCTACCTGGATGGCTGCCAACAATTCGTCACGCGTTTTTTTCGGTTTTGGCCACTGATCCTGTGGCTTGAGCATGATGTAGCCGTCCGAAATACTGGGCGGCATCACGTCGGAGGCGATTTCAGCGGTACCCGTGCGCGCAAACACCCGCTCAATTTCCGGAAACTGCTGTTTGAGCGCACGCTCAATCTGCTGCTGCATGGCGACGGACTGCGTCAAACTGGTGCCTGGGACGCGCAGCGCCTGAATCGCAAAGTCGCCCTCATTCAAACTCGGTACAAACTCGCTGCCCATGCGCGTAGCCAGGAGTCCAGACAGGACAACCATGACAATTGCAAACGTCAATACCACGGGCTTGTTGACCATTACTTTGTCCAGCATCGGCGCATAGACGCGCTTGGCCCACTGCATCAGAATGTTTTCTTTCTCGGCAACTTTGTTGCCAATGAAGAGCGCCACCGCTGCGGGGATAAACGTAACTGAGAGGATCATTGCACCTACCAGGGCCATCACTACAGTTAGAGCCATCGGATGGAACATCTTTCCTTCTACGCCGGTCAGGGCGAAGATCGGCAAATACACGACCATGATGATGAGTTGGCCGTACAGCAGTGGCCGCCGTGCCTCTTTCGAGGCGGCAAATACCTCATGAAAGCGCTCCGTGCGGGTAAGCGGACGGCCGTGGTGAGTTTGCGCATGGGCGAGCCGCCGTACGCAGTTCTCAACGATCACCACTGCGCCATCGATGATGATGCCGAANNAGGAACAGGAACAGGATTACGATCACGAGGATCGCGCCTTCGGTTAAGTTTTTCTTGACCGTGTTGATGGCTTTATCGACCAGCACCGTCCGGTCGTAGACGGTGACAGCCTGGACACCTTCAGGAAGTGTCCGGTTGATCTCTTCCATTTTTATGGCAACCGCCTGCGAGACGGTGCGACTGTTCTGGCCGATCAACATGAACACAGTGCCCAGTACGACTTCGCGGCCATTTTCAGTGGCAGCGCCGGAACGCAGTTCGCGACCAATGCCGACCTCGCCCACATCACGTATGCGGATAGGCACCCCCTGTGTATTGTCGAGGATGATGTTCTCGATATCCTCAATTGAGCTTACCTGCCCAGGCGCACGGACGAGATACTGCTCACCGCGCTTCTCGATGTAACCGGCACCGACGTTATTGTTGTTGCGATCGAGTGCTATCACGATGTCTTGCAACGTCAGTCCGTAGGAAGCAAGTTTTTCCGGAATTGGCGCGACCTGATACTGCTTGGCGAAGCCGCCGATGGAATTGATCTCGGTCACGCCCGGCACGTTGCGCAGCTGCGGCTTGATGATCCAGTCCTGAATCTCACGCAAGTCGGTCGGCGTATAAGCCGATCCATCCGGCTTCTTCGCGTCTTCTTTGGCTTCGACTGTCCAGAGGTAGATTTCCCCCAAGCCGGTCGAGATAGGCCCCATCGCCGGGGTTACACCGGAGGGCAATTTATCCCGGGCCTCCTGGATACGTTGGTTAACCAGTTGGCGCGCAAAATAAATATCTGTGCCGTCCTTGAAAATCACCGTCACCTGTGAGAGGCCATAGCGCGACAGTGAGCGGGTCTCCTGCAGATCGGGCAGACCCGACATGACGGTCTCAATCGGATAGGTGATGCGCTGCTCGGTCTCCAGCGGGGAGTAGCCGGGCGCCGCCGTATTGATCTGTACCTGGACATTGGTGATGTCCGGGACGGCATCGATGGGCAGCGCCTTGTAACTGAAGACACCGACCGCAGCCATACCGAAAACGGCCAGAAGAACCAGCCACCGATGCTCGATGGCTAAACGAATGATACGTTCAAACATGATGTGTGTTCCTTTGTATCAATGCGCGTGTTCGGCGCTGCTTTTACCCAGCTCCGACTTGATGGTGAAGCTGCCGGCGGCGGCGTATTGGGTTCCCGGCTTCAGCCCTTTTACGACCTCAATAGTCTTGCCGTCGGACAGGCCGATGGTGACGGGTTGGGCAATAAAGCCCCCCGGCACGCGGACAAAGATCGTGGGCTTTTCGTCGACATTCTGGACAGCGTCCAACGACACGGCGACCGGCACAGGGGTTTCCTTGGAGACGATCTCGACATTGATGAACAACCCAGGACGCCAGGCCATCTGCGGGTTCGACAACGTTACGCGCGCCTTGGCGGTGCGTGTTTGTTCTCCGATCAATGCGCCGATATAGGACACGGTGCCGGACGCCGTGGAGTCAAACGCCGTGGCCCTGATCGTGACCTTCTCGCCGACCCGGATGACATTGATATCCTTCGCCGGCACAATGATCTCGGCCCACACGGTCGACAAATCGGAAATAGTGAAAATGCTCGCATCTTCCTTGACCGATTCGCCCAGGGCGATATGCTTTTCGACCACCATGCCGTTGAACGGCGCACGAACCTCGAAGCGGTTAAGCGCACCGCTCCTGCTTGATACGTTTGAACTGGCCCCAATCGCACTCAATTTCTGTTGAGCGTTGTGTACGGCGATTTCTGCTTCACTCTTCGCCTGTCTGGCCTGCAGATAGTCCTGCTCCGCCGAAACCTTTTCCTCCCAAAGCTGCTTTTCACGCTGATAGGTGGTTCGGGCGAGTGCCAAACGCTTTTGCGCGCCCAACAGTTCGCTGCGCTGCTCCGACACTGCAACGCTGCTCAGAACAGCCAGCAGCTGGCCCTTCTTAACGTTTTGACCTAAGTTGGCTGGCACGCTTTCCGCGACGCCGGCAACGCGGGGTACCACGTGAGCGGTGCGGTCTTCGTTAAAGCGAATCTCTCCAGGCAGTTGCAGCACGCTACGGATAACCGATGGTCCAGCTTGAGCGGCCTTGAGGCCGGCAACCTGGATGCGTTGGGCATCCATCGGGATCAATCCTTCATCTTCGTCATGACCAGCTTCGGCGCCGGGCTTGGCGGAAGCTTCTGGCTTGGCCTTGTTGCCATCGCCCTCTTCATGATGCTCACCATCAGCATGGCCCTTGTCATCGCTGTGGGACTTGGCAGCCTTCTCCCCATGATGTTCTTGATCAGCATGGCCTGCGGCCTCACCATGACCATGCTCCTGGGACTGGGGGGTCTTTCCGCTGGATTCGGGGGAGTTGGAGTTGCCTGATCGCAAAATCAGAGTCGCTGCGAGAACCCCTACAGACAGGATGCTCACAATCGCTATGACGGTTGGCGTACGGCTAGAACTTGAAGAAGAGTTCGTTTTCATTTGGCGGCTCAATGGTTTACTGATCAGCTTGCGATCCGAGCAGACGTTCGAGGTCCGCGACGGCGCTATGGGTGGACAGCAGCTGGCTTAGATACTGGCTACGCGCGTCGAACCATGTGCGCTGTGCGTCCAGAACGTCGAGGTAGCTAAACTTTCCAAGTGAAAAGCCCTTCACGGCTGCTTCATAAGCAGTTTGTGCTGTGGGCAGTACTTGGGTTGATAGCTGTTGTGCAAGGCGACGGCTGGTTTCCAACTGCTCACGGGCTTGAAACACATCTGTCTGCATCTGGACGCGCAGCGCTTGAAGCTTCTCTTCAGCTTGATCGGCAAGGCGCAGTGCTTGGATCTGGTTACCGCGGTTGGTGTCCAGCACCGGAAGTGGTATCGAAATTCCAAAAACAAGTTGGTTACGCCCCACCTCCTGCGCGCGCTTCACACCCAAGCTCAAGGT
>DONB01000242.1 GCA_003510325.1 Thiobacillus sp.
CTTCAAGGCCGCCGTTGCAGGCAAGAAAGCCGCCAAGAAGAAGTAATGCAGTAAAGCCGGGCATGGCGCCGCCCTCCGGGCGCGCCATGCCCGCGCTCCACCCCAGTCGCACGCCTTATCGCTTGCCGCAATTGGCAACGCGCCCGTACCTCCCCCCTGTTTGAATGCCCCGATGGGACGCCGTGACCACTATCACGTCTATGTGATCGAACTGTCGAAAGACGTTCTATACGAAGGCCGGTTCAGGAAGGCCAACCCCGGTTACGTCGCGGGCAAGCCGTGCATTTACGTCGGCATGACGGGACTCGATCCCGACGTGCGCTTCGACAAGCACAAGGCCGGCATCCAGTCGAACCGCTTCGTCAGGGAATTCGGCCTGCGCCTGCTGCCCGAGCTGTACGAACTGTACAACCCGTTGTCGTATGACGACGCGCGCGCGCTGGAAGTGGAGCTGGCGATCGATTTCCGCGAAGGCGGCTACGGGGTGTGGCAGGCGTGAGCGGGACGCCGCGGCGGCAACGCTTCCGCGGCTGAGCCTCGGGCCTGCCGCCTTAGCGCGCCCGCGCCCTGGCGAGCCGGGCCTTCAGTTCCGGCATGACGGCGGCGGCGGCCTTTTCGCCTTCCAGGATGGCGAGGTGCCGGCCCGCAAAATCGGTGCTGCTCACCGCGGCGGTTTGCGGCCGGATCACGATGTCGGCATCTTCCAGCTCGTGGCGGCTGATGGCGTGGCCCATGATGGCGAAGGTCTGCAGCAGCACGTCGAGCGTGCCGGTGAGCTTGTCGCGGCGGCTCACGTTGGAGATGTCCACCGCGATGACGAAGTCGGCGCCCATGGCGCGCGCGGACTGGGCCGGCACCGGCGAGGTGAGGCCGCCGTCGACGTAATCGCGGCCGCTGATCTCGACCGGCTGGAACATGCCCGGCACCGCGCTGGAGGCGCGCACCGCGATGCCGGTGTCGCCGCGGCGGAACAGCACCATCTCGCCGCTTTGCAGATCGGTGGCCACCACGCCCAGGGGTCTGGGCATTTTCTGGAGGGTGAGGTTCTTCACCTTCTGGTTGATGAAGTCCTGCAGCGCCTCGCCTTTGAGCACGCCCCGGTTGGGCAGGGTCCAGTCGGCGACCATGTCCTCGTTCATCTGCAATGCCAGGTTCTGCAGCTCGAAGCCGTTCATGCCCGAGGCATAGAGCGCCCCCACGACGGAACCCGCGCTGGTGCCCACCACGATGTCCGGGACGATGCCCTGGGCTTCCAGCGACTTGATCACGCCGATGTGGGCGAAGCCGCGCGCCGCGCCGCCGCCCAGAACCAGCGCGATCCGGATCGGCGGCTTAGGTACCGCGACGGGGGCGGGGACGGGCGGCGTCGGGGCCGGAGGCGGCGCCGCACAGGCGGCAAGCAGGACGGCGACGGCGAACAGGGACAGGCGGCGCATGGGACAAACCGGTACAGGACGGAATACCGGATTATGCGGGGAGGACGACGAAGCGGCCAGGTTCAGGCCGGGGCGTGCAGCGGGACGGCCATCAAGGCCCGAGGCGCCGAGTTCACGCCCGGTTCATTTGAACAGGGTTTTGAGGATACTTTTGCCGTTCACGATCACGTGCAGGACAAACAATAGGATTGAGATCCCCCACAGCGTGAACAGGATGTAGGCGTCGTACCTGTCGCCCAACTGAAAGCGGCCCAAAAGAAACACCCCAATCAGCGCCAACAGGATTTGCACCAGATCGAGCAGCAGGATCTGGAACTGGATCCCACAGCAGTTTTTCGAAGGAGANNCTGCACGGGCCCATCCAGCGAATCGGGACTCATGGGCTTGCTCCTTTCACTCACGCGTGAGGTCTCAACATAGCACGCCCATCGCGCAGCACAGGCCGGTCAGCAGCGCATGCTCAGCCAGCGTTTCGATTTCTCGTCCACATAACTGATCGTCGCCTTCTTGAAGTTGAGGTCGACGAAGAGTTCGCAACGCAGTTCGCCGTGGCGCCAGCACATGGCGACGCTGCTTTCGTTGGAATACATCAGGTGGAACACGCCGTCGAACGCGGGATAGCGGCTGCGGAATTCCATCAGCTTGAGCAGGCGCCGCACGACCGGGGTTTTCACCGCTTCGTCGACCTCGGCGGCGCTGTAGCGGTGGCGGTTGATGTCGCGCAGCTCGCCGGTGGCCTCCATCAGTTCGTGGTCGTTGCTGCCGGCGAGCAGGCCGACGTAGTAGACCTGCGGGATGCCGGGCGCGAAGAACTGGATGGCGCGCGCGGCGATGTAGGCATCGTCGTTGCGCTTCAAGGCATCGTAGTAGGTGCAGGTGAGCTGGTAGATCGCGCCGACGCTGTGCACGTTGGCGGCGGAGCGCCGCAGGATGGGATCGGCCGAGCGCTGGCTGACGTTGTCGATCACCGCCTGGATCTTCTCCTTGGGCAGCACGCCTTCGACGTCGGGGATGCAGATGCCGTCGTGGGTGTCGAGCACGGTGAGCTGGTTGCGCGGACACATGCGCAGCCACTGCTTGAGATAGACGCTGTTGGCGTCGAGCAGCGAATACAGCAGCAGCGGCGCCAGCGCGAAGCCGTAGGGGTGCATGCCGTGCAGCGCGATGGCGTACTGGAAGCTGGCGTGGTCGTGCACTTCGGGCAGGGTGTCGGCGCCGTTCTCGCGGGCGACGCCGTCGATCCACTTGAGGATGTCGTAGACGTCCGGTTCGACGAGGAAGCAGCTGGTGCCGATCTTTTTGGTGGTGTAGCCGAAGGCATCGAGTCGGAACAGCCTGACCCCGCGCGCGGTGAGGAACTTGATGGTGTCCTCCATCAGCGCGTAGGTCTTGGGCGAGTTGTAGTTGAGATCGATCTGATGCTCGGTGAAGGTGCACCAGACGCGACCGCCGCTGCCGTCCGCGAAGGTCACCTCGCGGAAAGGTTCCTTTTCCTTGCGGATATGGATGCGCGCCAGATCGTCAGGCGAAATCGGGCCGAGCTGGTCGACATGCACGAAGAGGTCGGCATATTCGGAGTCGTAGCCTTTGGCGACGAAGTCCTTGAACTCCTCGGATTCGTCGGAGATGTGGTTGAGGGTGAGATCGAGGCAGAGGTCGAAGCGCGCCGAGATTTTCTCGACGTCGGCCCAACTGCCGTATTTCGGGTCGACTTCCTTGTGCGTCAGCGGCGAGAAGCCGCCGTCGGCGTTCGACGGGTACGGCGGCAGGATGTGAATGCCGCCGATGGCTTTCGAAAAATGCGTGTCGACGATGTCATACAGTTCGGCCAGGTTGGCGCCCATCCGGTCGGGATAGGCGATCAGCTGGACCTGGTTGCGCAGTGCCATGGGGTGTCCTCGTGGGTCATGCCGGCCCCGGCCCGCCGGTCGTCCGGCGGGCGCAGGCGCGGCTGCAGATCAGAAATGGCAAAGGGGGCTGGTGCCCTTGCGGCGATGCGTCAGGCGGCTTCCCGGTTTTCGTCGGACTGCGCGCGCAGCTGCGCGAAGATCTCCAGCACGTGGCGGGTCCAGTGCCCGATGTCGTAGCGATCGATCAGCGCATCCATGCGCTGCATGCGCGCGCGCTGCTCCTCGCGCGGCATGTCGAGCGCGCGGTCGATGGCCGCGTCCATCTGCACAAGGCTGTAGGGATTGACCAGCACGGCGTCCTGCAGCTCGACCGCGGCGCCGGCGAATTCCGACAGCACCAGCACGCCGCTTTCGTTGACATGGGCGGCAATGAATTCCTTGGCGACGAGATTCAACCCGTCGCGCAGCGGGGTGATCCAGCAGATGTCGGCGGCGCGGAAGTAGCACAGCGTGTCGGCGAACGGCATCGGCGTGGTCGACAGCAGGATGGGCTGCCACGACAGGGTGCCGATGTGGCCGTTGATGCGGCCCACCAGCTGCTCGATGTATTGCTGCGCCTTCTTGTAGGCGCGCATGCCGTCGGCCGCCGCCACCGCGGTGACCAGCAGCTTGACCTTGCCGTGCAGTTCGGGACGGCGCTGCAGCAGGCGCTCGTAGGCGAGCAGCATTTCGCGCGTGCCCTTGGCGTAGTCGACGCGGCCGACCGAGACGATGATCTTTTCCTGCGGGATGTCGCGCCGGATCTGCGCGACCTGCGCCGCCTTGTCGGGCTGCTGCACGGTGCTGCGGATCATCCCGGCGTGGGTGCCGATGGGGAAGGCATCGATCTGGATCGTGCGCCCCTTGCACGTCATCGACACCGGCGTCAGCGGTTCGGACAGCGCGGTGCCGGTGGCACGCAATTCGTCGGGGACCTCGCGCTCGACCACGTCGTCGACCGGGCGCAGCGACTGTACGGTGGCGACGAAATTGCGCGCGTAGCGCGGGATGTGGAAGCCGACCACGTCGCAGTCCAGCAGGCTGTCGATGATCTCGTCGCGCCACGGAAAGATGTTGAACACGTCCGCCGGCGGGAACGGCGTATGGTGGAAGAAGGCAATGCGCACGTCGGGCCGCATCTCGCGCACGAACTTCGGCACCAGCCACAGGTTGTAGTCGTGCACCCATACCACGGCGCCGGGCGCGGCTTCTTCGCAGGCCGCTTCGGCGAACAGGCGGTTGACCTCGCGGAAGGTGGCCCAATCGCAGTTCTCGGTGGAGTACAGCGAGGGAAAGCTGTTGAGGATGGGCCACAAGGCCTCTTTCGAGGTGACGTGGTAGAACTGGCCGATCTGCTCGCTGGTGAGCGGCAGGCGCACCACTTCGTAGCTGCCGTAGCTGTCTTCCACGGTGATGCGGCGCTCGAATTTGGGCGGCTTGCCGGCGGCGGCCTTTTTCCAGGCGACCCAGCTGGCGCGCTCGGTCTGTCCGATGAAGCCCTTCAGCGCGGGGACGATGCCGTTGGGGCTGGCGTTTTCCCTGAGAACGGTTTTGCCGTCTACGACATGTTCCTCATAGGGCTGCCGGTGATAGACGATGACCAGTGATGAAGCCATGGGAGTCCTCCGTTCGGTGAAAGCGTTGCAATGCGTCGAGCACGCCGGCCGCGCCCGGATGCGGGCTGCGGTACACGTTGCCGTGTTTCCGGATGGCCGCGTCGAGTGCGGCTTCGCGATTGCCCACGGCGACGCCGGCGAGGCCGGTGTCGAACATGGACAGGTCGTTGAGGGTGTCGCCGGCCACCAGGGTGCGGTGCGCGGGCAGGTCCAGCGCCTGCAAGGTGCGCAGCAGGGTGGGGCCTTTCTGCACGCCGCGCGGCAGCACGTCGAAATACAGGTTGTCCGAGATCAGGGCGTCGAAACCCAGTTGCTGGATGTCTTGCTGCGCGGCCAGCGCATGGGCGGGGTCCTTGAAGTAATAGGACCGGCGCCGGCCACCGACGATGGGCTGCTCGCTCAACCCCGGGTGCTGCTGCATGGTCTGCTCGATGCGTACCGATGCATCGGCCGGCCAGCAGGCGTCCAGCCACTGCTCGAGATGCGGCAGCGGCGAATACCACGGGCCGCACGCGACGCTGGTGCCGACGTCGCCGACCATGTGGTCGGGCTGCACCGGCAGTTCCTTCGCCAGGCCGCGCATGAAATCGATGCCGNNATGAGCACGATTTCGTCGCGGCGCTGCGCGATCCAGTCGTACAGCGTGGCGCGTTCTTCGCTGCTGCCGCCCAGAAAGGTGCCGTCAAGGTCGGTGGCGAGGATGGTCTGCGGCATGTCGTCGACCGCCTTACGCATAGCTCAGGCCCCAGGGTTGCGTCGTCGGACGCAGGTCGATGTCGGCGCCGATCCGCGGACGGACTGCGGCAGGCCGCGGCGGCCGCGCCTCAGGCGGCGCCATGCCCGGTGGGCTTTCGTGCAGCAGGCGGTGCAGGGCCTGTTCCGGTGCGGCCTGGTGCTGCAGCACGTCGCGCACGGCGGCGGCCACGTTCAGGCGCAAACCATACTTGCGCTCGAGGATCTCGACCGACATCGCGCTGACCGCACCCTCTGCGAGCTCATCGACCGCGGCCGCGGCCCCCGGTCGCCCGAGCCGCATGCCCAGCCGGGTATTGCGCGAATGCTCGGACGCCGCGGTGAGAAACAGGTCGCCGACGCCGCAGCAGCCGAACAGGGTTTCCATGCTGCCACCCATGGCCAGGGTGAGGCGGCGCATGTCGTCGAGGCCGCGCGTGATGATGCCGGCACGCGCGTTTTCGCCCATGCCCTGCGCGGTGGCCATGCCGCAGGCGATGGCGATCATGTTCTTCAGCGCGCCGCCCACCTGTGCGCCCACGACATCGCGGCTCAGTTCCAGCGTCACGCCTGCACGGGCAAGCTGCTGCTGCAGGCTGTCGACGATCCTGCGCGCGTCCTTGTTGCGCGGATGAAAGCGCTCCAGCGCCGGCAGGGCCAGCGTCAGCAGGGTGGACTTGCCGCACGCCACTTCGTCGGCGAAGCTCGGCCCGCCGATCGATCCGGTCAGCACGGACTTGCCCAGCTCCTCGTCCAGCACCCGGGTCATCAACGCCCCGCTGCCCTGTTCAATGCCCTTGCTGGCGGTAAGAACCAGAGCGCCCGGCGCCAGCAAGGAGGCGGCCTGACGGACGATGTCCCGGGTGGCCNNCCGCCGAGGGCACCGCAAGGATGACCAGTTGCGCGCCGTGCAGGGCGTGCGCCATGTCGGCGGTAGCGCCGAGTCCTGACGGCAGGGCGATCCCGGGCAGACAGTGCGGATGTTGGTTGCGGCAGTGGATCGCTTCCGCGACCTCGGGACGCCGCGCCCACAGCCAGGTCGGCACGCCGCCGCGCTGCAGCGCACTGGCCAGGGCGGTGCCCCAGGCACCGGCACCCAGCACCGCGGCGCATGCGAGGGGCGGATGCCCGTGCGGCCCGGGGGCAGGCGGGTTCGGATGGAAAGCTTCAGTCATGTCGAACAATGTCATCTCCAAAGTCGGGGCGGNNCCCTGACGGGCTGCCTGGACACAGCGCAGCCCGTCCTGACCCGGGTATCGAGGGGATACCCGGGCATGAGGGCGACGCCTCCTTCAGGAAGCGTCATCGCCGGGGGTGGCGGATGGATAAAATCACAGACGCGGAAGGCGCCGGGCAATTATTGGTTTTAATGGTGTTGGCGACCGCCCGGTACGGGCGAACCGACACAACAATCTCGCAATATTGTTTTGCGCAAAAGGATTTTAACCGAAATGCCACTGCGTGGCAATCCGGGCCGCTCCCGCGGCCAAAAGCATGCGTATACAGTCTGCTGTCGGAGACAGTGACGGCGCTGCCCGGGTTCTTCGCCAGGGGTTTGCGAGGGCGCCCTCAGGGAAGCTGAGGGGGCGGGGTCACCCGCTGGATATCCGGCGGCAAAATCGACAGCGGTCCGCGTTGCACCGAAACGGCCGTGATTACCCCTTCATGACACACGCCTGGTGAGCGCCATGAACATCTCGGATGACTTTTGGCTGCGGCCGCT
>DONB01000228.1 GCA_003510325.1 Thiobacillus sp.
GGCCACCGGCTGCGCAGCGTTGACTTGCGCTTCGGCGTGGCGCGCCGGCGCGGGGGCGGGGGTCGGTTCGAGGTTCTGCTTGTTGGCGTCTACCATGGCTTCGATGGATTTGGGGTCGATACGGGTCATCAGGTGGCTGTACTCGTTGATGCGGTGGCGGATGAACAGGCTCTGGGAATCCTCCCAGGCCAGTGGCGGAATGTTGAGGAAGGCTTCGACCTCTTCCGCCAGTTTCGGCAGCACCGGCTTCAGGTAGAGCGTCAGCAGGCGGAAGCAGTTCAGCGCGACCGTGCAGACCTCATGCAGTCGATAGACCGCTTCCGGCTTCTTCGCCAGTTCCCAGGGTTTTTCATCGGCCACGTACTGGTTGGCGCGGTCGGCCAGCGCCATGATCTCGCGCAGGGCCTTTGCGTAGTCGCGCGCCTCGTAGTGCGCGGCGATCGTGCCGGCGGCGGCCTGGAAATCGCCGATCAGTTCGAGGTTCGCCACGCCGTCGGCGAGCTTGCCCTCGAAGTTCTTGTGGATGAAACCGGCGGNNTTGATGAACTTGCCGACCAGGTCGGAGTTCACACGCGCGACGAAGTCGTCGAGGTTCAGGTCGATGTCTTCCATCGAGCCGTTGAGCTTGGCGGCGTAGTAGTAGCGCAGCCACTCGGGATTGAGCTTCTGCGCGAGGTAGCTGTCGGCGGTGATGAAGGTGCCGCGCGACTTCGACATCTTCTGCCCGTTGACGGTGAGGAAGCCGTGCGCGTATACCGCGGTCGGCAGGCGGTGGCCGGAGAATTTGAGCATCGCCGGCCAGAACAGCGCGTGGAAATACAGGATGTCCTTGCCGATGAAGTGCACCAGCTCGGTTTTCGATTCCGCACCCCACCAGGCGTCGAAGTCGAGACCGTTGTCCTTCGCGTATTTGGCGAAGCTCGCCATGTAGCCCACCGGCGCATCCAGCCACACGTAGAAATACTTGCCCGGCGCATCGGGAATCTCGAAGCCGAAGTAGGGTGCGTCGCGGCTGATGTCCCAGTTGTTGAGCCCCGAGGCGAACCATTCCTGCATCTTGTTGGCGGCTTCATCCTGCAGCGCGCCCGACTTGGTCCACTCGCGCAGGAAGGCCTCGCAGTCGCCGAGCTTGAAGAAGTAATGCTCGGAATCCTTGTGCACCGGCGTCGCCCCCGACACCGCCGACACCGGGTTCTTCAGTTCGGTCGGGCTGTAGGTCGCGCCGCACACCTCGCAGTTGTCGCCATACTGGTCCGCCGCTCCGCACTTCGGGCACTCGCCCTTGATGAAACGGTCGGGCAGGAACAGGTTTTTCACCGGGTCGTACAGCTGGGCGATCGTCTTCACGTCGATCAAGCCGGCTTCCCGCAGGCGCAGGTAGATTTTGGAGGCCAGTTCGCGGTTTTCACTCGAATGCGTCGAGTAGTAATGGTCGAAGCCGATGTGAAAACCCGCGAAGTCGCGCGTGTGCTCGTCCCACACCCGGCCGATCAGCGCTTCCGGCGTGATGCCTTCCTTCTCCGCGCGCAGCATGATGGCGGTGCCGTGGGTGTCGTCGGCGCACATGTAGCGGCAGTCGTGGCCGCGCATCTTCTGGAAGCGCACCCAGATGTCGGTCTGGATGTATTCGACCAGGTGGCCGAGGTGGATGCTGCCGTTGGCGTAGGGCAGGGCGGAGGTGACGAGGATCTGGCGGGACATGGAAAGGCCGAAAGGCACAAAACCGCCATTTTACCGCGAGCGGATGCTGTCGTTCTTCAGGGGCCGGCTAAAAACGCGATCCAGGCTGTTTCAGGAATTCGAGTTCCTCGGGTGTGGACGGACGGCCCAGGATTTCATTGCGATGCGGAAAGCGGCCGAAACGCGCCACGACGTCGAGATGCTTGCGCGCGTAATCGAGGAAGTTGTCGAACAGCGCACGTTCGTCTGCGGCGGCTTCATGCGCGAGCTGCTCGTAGAGCGACACGGATCGCGCCTGCATTTCAATCGACTCGGCATGCTCCAGCGGCAGGTAGAGAAATACGCGCTCGATCGGCGCCAGTTTTTTGTCCTCGCCGGATTCCAGTGCGGCGAGACTCAGCGCCAGTGACTGCGGGTCGGTGGCAAAGGCCTGCGGCCGGTCGCGATGGATGTGGTGCGGAAACTGGTCGAGCACGATCACCAGCGCCAGCCGTCCGCGGGGTGTGTCTGCCCAGTGATCGAGCCGGCCGGCGGTGGCGGCGGTCAGCGTATCGGCGAAGCGATCGATGACAGCCTGGTCGTTGGCGAGCGATTTGCCGAACCATAGCTTGCCTTGCCGGCCGGCGATCTCGGCCGCGCTGCCAGGTGCGCCGAACCAGAAGTCGAGGACGTTTTCGGGCTGGTCAGCCATGGCGGAGACGACTCAGAAAATGTCGTCGGGCAGGTCGTTGTGGCTGCCGTCGCAGAAGGGCTTGTCCTTGGTGTGCTTGCAGTTGCACAGCCACACCGTGGTCTTTTCCTTGATGACGAAGGGTTGCGGCTCCAGTCCGGTGCCTTCGTGCGAGCCGTCGCAGAAGGGCTGCGTCATCGAGCGGCCGCACGAGCACCACCAGTATTCGCCGGGTTCCAGTTCGAGTTCGGCGGGATTGAGGTCATACACAACGGCTTCGGACATGCGGGGCTCCTACGCAAAAGCGCCATTCTAGCCGCATCGGCCGCCAGGAAACCCGCATGCATCATGTGTGAATTGAACGGAACGGCGAAGCGCAGGTATGCGCGAGTGCATGCACAGCCGATTGGCTGCACGTGGCGCTGTAGTCATTGCGTGAGGAAAAACGTGGTCGGGGCGAGAGGATTCGAACCTCCGACTCCTGCGTCCCGAACGCAGTACTCTACCAGGCTGAGCTACGCCCCGAGGCAGATGGCGGGTTCAGTGAAGTGCCGAACCCCATTGTGAAACACTAACGGGAAACTACCGAAACATCGCGGTCAGAAACTACGGTCAACCGCGAAAGCCGCTAATTGTAGCAAAGCTGATTTGGAATTTGAATCAGGTAAGCAAGAAATTGCTGCGTTGGCGGTCTGAACTTCGCGCTGCGCGACTTCGCGGGTGTAGTGCAGGGCGCGCGTATCCTTGATTGCAGCGAGCACGCTCTGGAATTCGGTGAGTCCGCCGTGTTCGATCGCCTGGCGGATGCTGGCGGCCTGCTCGGCGGTGCCGTGCTTCATCGCGTACAACAGCGGCAGCGTGGGCTTGCCTTCGGCGAGGTCGTCGCCGATGTTCTTGCCGGTCTTGAGAAAGTCGCCGGAGTAGTCGAGGACGTCGTCGATCAGCTGGAAC
>DONB01000192.1 GCA_003510325.1 Thiobacillus sp.
ATGGTTCGGCCTGTCGGTACGCGCCCGCACGATCGTCTACAACACCGGCAAGGTGAAGCCCGCCGACCTGTCGACCTACGAAGACCTGGCCAGCGCGAAATGGAAGGGCCGCCTGTGCCTGCGCACCTCGAAGAAGGTCTACAACCAGAGCCTGGTGGCGATGATGATCACCGAATACGGCGAAGGCAAAACCGAGGACATGGTGCGCGGCTGGGTCGCCAACCTCGCCACTTCGCCCTTCCCCGACGACACGAAGGCGATGGAGGCCGTGGCCGCCGGGCAGTGCGACGTCACCCTGGTCAATACCTATTACTTTGGCCGCCTGATGGCGAAACACCCCAACCTGCCGCTGGCGATCTTCTGGCCTAACCAGAATCTGAAGAACAAGGCGGCCGGCGTGCACGTCAACGTCTCCGGCGCCGGCGTCACGCGCCACGCAAAGAACCCGGCTGGCGCGCAGAAGCTGATCGAGTGGCTGTCGTCCGACAAGGCGCAGAACCTGTTCGCCGACCTCAACATGGAATATCCCGTCAACCCGAACGTGGCGCCGGACAAGACCGTGGCCGCCTGGGGCCGCTTCAAGCAGAACCTGATCAACGTGAAAGAGGCTGGCAGCCTGCAGACCAAGGCCGTAAAATTGATGGACCGAGCCGGTTACAAATAAGAGCCATCTTGTCCGATCACGCCGCAGTACTCGCAAAAACGCCCTCAGCGGGCGTTTTTGTTTTACCTGACGCCCGCCCCCGCATCAGCGGCTGGATGCTGTTCGCCCTCGCAATCGCCGCACTGGTGCTGGTCCCCGTCGTGGTCACCTTCTCGTCGTTTGCCCGCGTCGAAGGCGACATCCTTGCCCACCTGACCGAGTTCGTGCTGCCCGAACTGGTGGGCAATACGCTGTGGCTGGTGCTCGGCGTCGGCGTCGGCGTCAGCGTGCTGGGGGTCTCGCTGGCCTGGCTCACGGCGATGTGCGAGTTTCCCGGCCATCGCGTGTTCGGCTGGGCGTTGATGCTGCCGCTGGCGCTGCCCGCCTACGTGACGGCCTTCGTCGCGATCGGCCTGCTGGATTTCACCGGGCCGCTGCAGACCTGGCTGCGCGAAGGCTGGGGCATCACCGGACTGCCGGAAATCCGTTCGCGCGGCGGCGTCATCCTGGTGATGTCGCTGGCGCTCTATCCCTACGTCTACCTGATCGCCAAGAACGCTTTTGCGACGCAGGGCGCGATCGCGCTGGAAGCGGCGCAGTCGCTCGGGCTGTCGCGCACGCAGGGCTTCTTCCGGGTGGCGCTGCCGATGGCGCGGCCGTGGATCGCCGCCGGGCTGATGCTGGCGCTGATGGAAACCCTGGCCGATTTCGGCACCATGGCGATCTTCAACTACGACACCTTCACCACCGCCATCTACAAGGCGTGGTACAGCCTGTTCTCGCTGGCGGCAGCGGCGCAGCTGGCCTCGATCCTGATCCTGTTCGTGCTGGTCGTGGTGGTCTTCGAGCAGCGTTCGCGCACGCAGATGCGCTACAGCACGGTGGGCCGCAGCGCCGCCACGCGACGCATCCGGCTGTCGCCCGCGTTCGCTGCGCTGGCCTTCGCGTACGCCGGGACGGTACTGGCGATCGCCTTCCTCATCCCGGTGGCGCAACTGGCGCTGTGGACGCGCGACGTCATCGCCGACGATCTCGATATCCGCTACTGGGCGTTTGCCTGGCATTCGGTCCTGCTGGCCGGGATCGGGGCGCTGATGGTGGTGGCGACGGCACTCCTGCTCGCCTATGCCGGCCGCCAGCGTCCCGGCACCGCGATGGTGTGGACACAGCGTCTCGCTACCCTCGGCTACGCCTTCCCCGGCGCAGTGCTCGCGGTGGGGCTGTTCATCCCGGTGGCGGCGCTGGACAACTGGCTGATCGACAGCGGCCGCGCCTGGTTCGGCTTCGACGGCACCGAAATTCTCAAGGGCACGCTTCTGGTGATGCTGCTGGCCTATCTGGTGCGCTTCCTCGCCGTGGGTTTCGGGCCCATCGACAGCGGCCTGCACCGCATCACCCGCAACGTCGACGAAGCCGCGCGCAACCTCGGCACCGGCGCCGCCGGCTTGTTGACCCGGGTCCACCTGCCGATGCTGCGCGCCAGCCTCTTGACCGCCGCCACGCTCACTTTCGTCGACATCATGAAGGAAATGTTGATCACCCTGATGACCCGCCCGTTCGGCTGGGACACGCTGGCAGTGCGGGTGTTCGAAATGACCTCGGAAGGCGAATGGGAACGTGCTGCGCTGCCCGCGCTGGCGATTGTCATTGCCGGTATCATTCCCATCATTCTCCTGACCTGGCGCGGCACGCGCCCGCTCGACTGACCCCCTATGGCTGAACTGGTTCTCGATTCCGTCTCGCAGTCGTACGCCAAACGGCAGATCATCGCCGACCTCACCTTCACTCTGCCCGAAGGCGCGATCGGTTGCCTGCTCGGCCCGTCTGGCTGCGGCAAGCCCCCCGCGCTGCGCTGCATCTCCGGATTCGAGCCGATCCAGAACGGCGAGATCCGCATCGGCGGCGAAGTCGTCAGCCGCCCAGGCTGGATGCTCTCTGCCGAAAAGCGCCGCGTCGGCATGGTGTTCCAGGACTACGCGCTGTTTCCGCACCTGACGGTAGCGAAGAACGTCGGCTTCGGCCTGCGCGACGTCACGAAGGAAGCCAAGCAGGCACGCATTGCCGAATTGCTGGACCTGGTGGGTCTGGCCGGCCACGCCGACCAGTTTCCGCACCAGCTCTCCGGCGGCCAGCAGCAGCGCGTGGCACTGGCCCGNNCTCATCGTCACCCACGACCAGCACGAGGCCTTCTCGCTGGCCGACTGGGTCGGCGTCATGCACGAAGGGCGCATCCAGCAGTGGGACACGCCCTACAACCTGTATCACGAACCGGCCAACCGCTTCGTCGCCGACTTCGTCGGCCAGGGCGCGCTGGTCACCGGCGAGGTCATCAACGACCACCAGGTGGAGATCGAGCTCGGCGTTCTGAACGGCCACATCCCGGTCGAGTGCGACGCCAGCGGCTGCGACGAATGCGTGCGCAGCTGCCACGTCGACGTGCTGCTGCGGCCCGACGACATCATCCACGACGACGACAGCCTGCTGCTGGCCGAAGTCGAGAACAAGGCCTTCCGCGGCGCCGAATTCCTCTACACGCTGAAGCTGCCGAGCGGCCAGCGCGCGCTGTCGCTGGTGCCGTCGCATCACAACCACGCCATCGGCGAGAAAATCGGCATCAAGCTGGCGGTCGATCACGTCGTGGCGTTCCGCCGGGAATNNCCTATCCGCTGCGCGGCCTGCTGTTCAATGTAGGGTTCGGCTTTTCCGCCGCCATGCTGCTGATGGTCGCCGTGATCGGGCTCGGCGTCACCCAGATGGCGCACCTCAATACCGAACTGGCCAATGTGGTGTCGGTCAACAACGTCAAGACCCGCCTGGCCTCGCAGATGCGCGACTCCCTGCGCGACCGCGCGGTGCTGATGCACAACATCGTGGTCTCGATCGACCCCTGGGAAAAAGACGCGCTCTTCCTGCAATTCCAGGAATACGGCGAACGCTACGCCAAGGACCGCAGCCAGCTGGTCACGATGCTCAGCACTCAGGGTGAAAAGCAGCTGATGGACGAGATCGACACCATCATCGTCATCAACCAGCCGGTGATGTTCAGCGTGGTCGAGGCGGCGCTCGACGAGAACAATTACGGCGCGCTGACCCTGCTGCAGGAAGAGGCCATTCCCCTGCAGAACCGGCTGGTTGCGGCGCTCGACAACATGACCAGCCTGCAGCGCGAGGCCAACGAAGCGGCCCTCCGCAAGACCTTCGCCGCCTATCAGGCCACCCGCAACCTGATGCTGGTGCTGGGCATTTTCGCCACGCTGCTGGCTGCGCTGGTTGCCGTGCTGGTGGGACGCCGCATGCTGACCCAGACCCGTCAGCTGGGAACGGAGAAACTGAAATACCAGACCCTGTTCGAAACCAATTCAGATGCCGTCGTCATCCTCGACGACAAGGGATTCACCGATTGCAATCCTGCCACGCTGTCGCTGTTCGGCATGGACTCGGTGGCCGACTTTCGCGACTGCACCATTCCGCAGCTCGGTTCGCCGATTCAGGCGGATGGCATGACGGCCTACGATCA
>DONB01000071.1 GCA_003510325.1 Thiobacillus sp.
TTCTTTTCGTAAGGCTGCACGCCCAGCGTGCGCGAATCGACCAGCGAGACGTTGGCCACCTGCGGCACCGGCGTCGGATTGCCGTAGTAATCGACCATGACGTGGTCGAGAATGCCGGCGTGGGCACGTCCGGTGCGCACCTTGGCCAGGTCGTTCTTCAGCGCTTCCAGCGTCTTGCCCATTTTCTGTTCGGCAGACTGCTTGATGTCGGCAATGGTGGTTTCAGCCATTTCAGCTCCTCACTTAGCTTACCCGCGTGCCCTCGTCCTCGCCCATCACCACGCGCTTCAGCGCGCCGGGCTTGAAGACGTTGAACACGACCAGGGACAATTTCTGTTCGCGGCACAAGGCAAAGGCGGCGGTGTCGAGCACGCCCAGATTGTTGGCGATCGCTTCGTCGAAACTCAGCGACTCGTAGCGCCGGGCGTTCGCGTCCTTCTTCGGGTCGGCGGTGTAGACNNGAACTTCTTCGGATCCTTGTCGTACACGCCGTCGACCTTGGTCGCCTTCAGCAGCATGTCGGCGCCGATCTCGGCCGCACGCAGGGCCGCTGCGGTGTCGGTGGTGAAGAACGGGTTGCCCGTCCCGCCGCCGAAAATCACCACCCGCCCCGCCTCCAGATCGCGCACCGCTGCGTCGCGCTCGAAGTCCTCGCCGACGTGGGCGATGTGGACCGCCGTCTGCACCCGCGCCTCGACGCCCGCCTGCTGCAGCGCGTCCTTCAGCGCCAGCGCATTCATCACCGTGGCCAGCATGCCCATCGAATCGGCGGTGGCGCGGTTCATTCCGGACAGCGCACCGGTGGCGCCGCGAAACAGATTGCCGCCGCCGACCACGATGCCGACCTGCACGCCTGTCGCCACCACCTCACGGATCTGGCCGACGAAGCCGGCCATGGTGTCAGCGTGATAGCCGAAGCTGTCCGGCCCCATCAGGGCCTCGCCCGACAGCTTCAGCAGGATGCGACGGACCGGCGCCATGCCCGATCAGACCTGTGCAGCCGCCGCCACTTCGGCGGCGAAGTCGGACACTTTCTTCTCGATGCCCTCGCCCACCACGTACATCATGAAGCCGTGGCACTGCGAGTTCTTCGACTTCAGCACCTGCTCGACGGTCTGCTTGTCGTCCTTGACGAAGGGCTGCGACAGCAGGGTAACTTCCTTGAGGAATTTCTGCACCGTGCCTTCGGCGATCTTCTCCAGCATGGCTTCCGGCTTGCCGGCCTCCTTGGCCTTCTCGATCGCGACGCGGCGCTCGGTGTCGATCAGGTCGGCCGACACGCCCGATGCGTCGAGCGACTTCGGCTTGGACGCCGCGATGTGCATGGCGACGTCGCGCGCCAGCGCTTCGTCGCCGGTGACGTCGACCAGCACGCCGATCTTGCCGCTGTGGATGTAGCTGGCGAACTTGCCCTGGCCGTCCAGCCGCACGAAACGGCGCACCGACATGTTCTCGCCGATCTTGCCGACCAGTTCGGTACGGAAGGATTCCACCGTGCCGCCCTTGTAGGGCAGCGCGGACAGCGCGGCGACGTCGGCCGGCTTCTGGTTCAGCACCATCTCGGCCAGCGCGTTGGATAGCGCCAGGAAGTCGTCGTTCTTCGCGACGAAATCGGTTTCGCAGTTGACTTCCACCATGGCGGCCGACTTGCCGTCGGCGCTGATGGCGATCGTCACCACGCCTTCGGCGGCGACGCGGCCGGCGCTCTTGGCCGCCTTGTTGCCGAAGCGCACGCGCAGGATTTCCTCCGCCTTCTGCATGTCGCCGCCGGCTTCCGACAGCGCCTTCTTGCAGTCCATCATCGGCGCATCGGTTTTCTCGCGCAGATCCTTGACCATGCTTGCAGTGATTTCAGCCATTTCGAACTCCTATCCAGTTTCTTCAATACAGAAAGAGGGGCCGACGCCCCTCCTTAAAATCCACACGCCGAGATGCTGCCTCGGCGATGTCGCTTGCGTCGCGCTTACTCGGCGGCGGGCGCAGCGTCCTCTTCTTCCACTTCGACGAATTCTTCGCCGCCGACGATTTCGCTGATGACCTGGGCGCGGCCTTCCAGCGCTGCGTCGGCCATGCCGCGGGCGTACAGGCGAATCGCGCGCGCCGAGTCATCGTTGCCGGGGATGATGTAGTCCACGCCTTCCGGGCTGTTGTTGGTGTCGACCACGCCGATCACCGGGATGCCCAGCTTCTTGGCCTCGACCACGGCGCCCTTCTGGTAGCCGACGTCGATGATGAACAGCGCGTCGGGCAAACCGCCCATTTCGCGGATGCCGCCCAGGCTGCGGTTCAGCTTGTCGACTTCGCGCTGCACAGTGAGGATTTCCTTCTTCGACAGGCGGCCGGGTTCGGCCAGCGAGGCTTCCAGGTCGTTCAGGCGCTTGATCGACTGCTTGACCGTCTTGAAGTTGGTCAGCATGCCGCCCAGCCAGCGGTTGTCGACGTACGGCATGCCGGCGCGCTCGGCTTCTTCGCGGACGATTTCACGCGCGGCACGCTTGGTGCCGACGAACAGCACGTTGCCCTTGTTGGCGGCGAGCTGGCGGACGAATTTCTGAGCGTCCTGGAACAGCGGCAGCGACTTTTCCAGGTTGACGATATGAATCTTGTTGCGATGGCCGAAAATGAACGGAGCCATCTTGGGGTTCCAGAAGCGGGTNNTGGTGACCGAAGTGGACACCGGCCTCCAGCATTTGGCGCATGGTGACAGACATGACAATCTCCTAAAGGGTTGAGCCTCCACCCGTCAGCAGCCGCGCGTTGTTTCAATCCGGACGCGCCGCCACCCTTTAATGACAGGTGTGCGAATTTGTCCGAACCATTTCGGACAGCCGGCGATTCTAATTCGAACGGGCGTTTATTTCAAGGCACGGCCTCAGCCGGCCGTCGGCAGGGCAATCTGCAGCCATACCTCGAGTCCGCCGCCGGGCCGCGACTGCAGACCGACGTCCCAGCCGTGGGCAGCCGCCAGTTGACGCACGATCGCCAGTCCCAGTCCCGATCCGCCGGTGCTGACGCTGCGCGAAGCCTCCAGTCGGTAGAACGGGCGGAAGACGGCCTCCTGCTCTGCGGGCGGAATCCCCGGCCCGCGGTCGAGCACGCCGATGCGGCAGTTGCCGTCCGCAAGCTCGGCGCGCAGGGTCACCGGCTGCCCGGCGCCGTAACGCAGGGCATTCTCC
>DONB01000203.1 GCA_003510325.1 Thiobacillus sp.
GCGGCTCGGGGCGAAGCCCGCCCAGCCGGGCCGTAGGCCGCCCCCATCGCACCAGCAAGCACAAGGAAATCATCCGATCACGTCCCATGACGCAACAGCTCGCGCTGCAGGGTCAGTTCGTTGGTCATTTGCCGAATTTCCACCAGGTCCAGAGACAACAGCGGCTTCCACGTGTTGCGCCGAAAATCGACACAGACCTGCAATTCACCATCGACCTCACGACGCCGCTCGTTCGGAAGAACCAGTTTGTAGAAGGTCATCAACTCGGCATGTGTGCTCATCGGCGACTAACCCTTGCGATAGAACCAGGTGGACGGGCTCTGGAGACTGGGCATGTCGCAGTGCACATTTTTGGCACTCAACCGAAGCGCGCATTCCTCGCGGAACGCCAAATCCGTCAGCGCAGGACCGCTCCAAACGTGGGAGACCCGCGTCGCGCCAAGGGTCGTGAAAGAAGAGACAATCAGGCTGCAATAGACATTGAGCTTGAGCTCGGAATACCGTGCCTGGCGTTCTTGCCCGGGGGAGGCGATAGCGTTCAAACCTAGCTCCTAGTTGAAGACGTAGACGACGGCGCCGTTGGGGATGTAGCTCGGAAGCGCGCCAGCAGACACGCCCGACCCTGGGAGCCTCAAGACGCCGCTGACCTTGAGCCCGGCGCGGGCGCCTGGGCCGCCGGCGCGGGCGATGGCGAAGCCCTCGGCGTCACCTACCGGCACGAAATAGGCGAAGGCCTGGCCGTTGAGGACGCCGCCGGCGATGTCCGAGCGGGGGGTGTACCAAGCGGGCAGGTTTAGGACGGCGTTGTTGGTGATCTGGGCGCTCGCGGACGGGTGCGCGCGGGCGTAGTCCCGAACGAAGTTTCCGTACGCTCGGATGTGCTCGGAGGTGAGATTTATCCGAACCTCCGTCTGCTGCGCCTGGGCATCTTCGGCCCAGTTGGCGAGCAACAGGAGGTAGACGAGGATCAAAGCGGCGGCGATGGATAGCCCGTTCATGGGGAGCGCTCCTTCCAGAGGCGCACCAGGTGGTCGAAGACCTTGGTGCGATAGCGTTCGTTGTACTTGGGGGTCGCGGAGTGGTACCGACCGACGCCGCGCCAGAANNGAGCCGACGTAGATGTTCACGCACTCGTTGTTGATGACGTGATCGCGGTTGATCCCGAATTCACTCAGGCGCCGAAGGTGAATCGAGTTGATCTGCATCAGCCCCATGTCGTAGGACCCGTTGGCGTTCCAGCTGACCTTGCCGGTGGTACCGCCCTCGGTTCGGATGACGGCGCGCACGAGATCCGGGTGGACGTTGTAGTGAGCGGCCGCCTGCTCGATGCAGGCATTTCGCGGCCCGGCATCGGCCGCCGGCGAGGCGCCGCTCGCGCAGAGCGGCAGCAGGCCGGCGGCCAGGATCACGAGGGGCGGAATGAGCGAAGCGCGCATGGTGCTTAGGGGCAGATGTAGTAAATGCCGCTGCAGGGCGCGTAGCAGCCGGTACCGGACACGATTCCGGGACAGGCCGGCGTGCCGTAGTTGGCGCAGTACGTCGCCGAGGGGCAGAGGGCACCGCCGCCACCGCCGCCGCCGGCACCGCAGGATTCGCCCTTCCACTGACCGGAGGTGCACGACAAGATCGCGCCGGCCGGGGTGCGGCCGATCAGGCCGTTGGTGCTGCAGGCGGTGTTGCAGGTGGCGGTGCCCAGCGGCAGCAGGTATTCGCCCGCGGTAATGCGCTGGCCAGCGGTGATGCGCTGGCCGGCCGTGATGTTGGCGCCGGCGGCCACGTTGGCGTTCGCTTGCACGTTCTGGTTGGCATAGACGCTGCTGCCGGCATTGAGGTTCTGGTTGGCGTAGACGTGCGTCTGGGATGCAAGGACGCCGCCGTTCATCTCGCCGCCGGTATAGACGTTCTTGTTGGCGTAGGACCGGATCCAGGTCGGGTCCTGCATGAACCAGCCACCGCCGTGCGCTTGGGAGTACCAGCCGCCGTTGCCCCGCGTGCGGTACCAGCCGGTCGTGTAGGTTTCGCCCGTCGAGTCGATGGTGGTGCCCTGGACGGTGCCGGCGGCCGTGACGGCGCCGCTGCGGATCGGCGCGTAGGCGGCGCCGCCGGCGGTCTGGACGTAGAGCGTGCCGGACTGCCGAATCGAGGTGTCGGTTGNNGGTCGAGCCGAGAGCGAGGTTTTCGCCGGCGGGCATGACGACGCGCCCGGCGTCCACGAGGTTCGCGTCCACCGGGCCGGCAGCGGACAGGTCGTTACCGGCCATGTCGATGTCGGTGCCCATGCGATTGAGCTCGGGCTGTCCGGGATGGGTGGAGCGGTGGAGGTAGTCATTGGCCTTCGCGGCCTCAAGCATGAAGAGGGCGAAGGCCAGGCGGCCCTCGCCGGGCGAGGGGCCGTAGCTGGGGAAGCTGGCGTTCCAGCCACCGAAAGCGCCTTCGGCGGTGGTGGCGGTCGCGACGTAGCCGCCGGCGGCGCCGGTCAGCTGTGCGACCTGGCGGCGCAGCTG
>DONB01000256.1 GCA_003510325.1 Thiobacillus sp.
TTGTTCAGTTTGACGTACTGGTCGAATTGCGTCAGCAGCGCGCGACGCATGGCTTCCACTTCGACCAGTTCCTCGCCTTCGGCGGGCAGGATCTCGGCGCGCGCGGCGAGATGGGTGCCGGCATCGGTCACGTCCAGCACGCGGGCGCGCTGATTGCCTTCCACCAGCACCTTGACCGTGCCATCGGGCAGTTTCAGCATCTGCAGGACAGTGGCCACGGTACCGGTATCGTAAAGGTCTCCGGGCGTGGGGTCGTCCTGTGCGGCGGTTTTTTGCGCGACCAGCAGGATGCTCTTGCCGGATTCCATCGAGGTTTCCAGCGCCTTGATCGATTTGGGACGACCGACAAACAGCGGGATGACCATGTGGGGAAACACCACCACATCCCTAAGCGGCAACAGCGGCAGATCGACCTGTTCCTTGGATACGTTGTCGCTCATCATGATTTCCTGGTAAGGGTTGAGGAAAGGATGCGCGGCATTTCAACCACGCTCATCCACAGTTGGGGGGCATAGTTTGGAATTCAAGATGGCTGACAGGTTCCCCATCAGCCATTCCGGTTCAGGCGCCGGCAGCCAGAGGCTGCTCGCCCTGGTCAGAGTAGATCAGCAAGGGTTTGCCGTCGCCGCTGATCAGGCCATTGTCCACCACCACCTTGCTGACGCCCTTGAGAGAAGGCAGGTCGTACATGGTGTCGAGCAAGGCGTGCTCGATGATCGAACGCAGACCGCGCGCGCCGGTACGGCGTGCGAGCGCACGCTTGGCGATGGCATTCAGCGCCTCTTCGCGGAACTCGAGCTCGACGCCCTCCATCTTGAAGAGCTTGGCAAACTGCTTGGTCAGCGCGTTCTTCGGCTCGGTCAGGATCTGCACCAGCGCCGCTTCGTCGAGCTCATCGAGCGTCGCGACCACCGGCAAACGTCCGACAAATTCCGGGATCAGCCCGTATTTGATGAGATCTTCCGGCTCGACCTGATGCAGCAGCTCGGCATCGCGCTTGGTTTCATCGACATTTTTGACCTGTGCGCCGAAACCGATGCCGCCCTTTTCGGTACGGCCGCGGATGACTTTCTCCAGGCCGCTGAACGCGCCACCGCAGATGAACAGGATGTTGCTGGTATCGACCTGCACGAATTCCTGGTTCGGATGCTTGCGTCCGCCCTGCGGGGGAACCGACGCAGTGGTGCCCTCGATCAGCTTCAGCAGGGCCTGCTGCACGCCTTCGCCCGAGACGTCGCGGGTGATCGAAGGGTTGTCGGCCTTGCGCGAAATCTTGTCGATTTCGTCAATGTAAACAATGCCCTGCTTGGCCTTGTCGACGTCGTAATCGCACTTCTGCAGCAGCTTCTGGATGATGTTCTCGACATCCTCGCCGACATAGCCGGCTTCGGTCAGCGTGGTGGCATCGGCGATCACGAACGGCACGTTCAGCAGGCGTGCCAGCGTCTGCGCCAGCAGCGTCTTGCCCGAGCCGGTCGGCCCGATCAGCATGATGGTGCTCTTCGCCAGCTCGACCTCGCCGCTGCCGGAATTGCTGCGCAGACGCTTGTAGTGGTTGTAGACCGCCACCGCCAGCGCTTTCTTCGCCTGGCCCTGGCCGATCACGTACTGGTCGAGGATGCCGCTGATTTCGTGCGGCGTCGGCAAGTCGGAGCTTGCGCCCTTCTGGCTGTCGGCCTGCTGGATCTCCTCGCGGATGATGTCGTTGCACAACTCGACGCATTCATCGCAGATGAATACCGACGGCCCGGCAATCAGTTTGCGCACTTCATGCTGGCTTTTGCCACAGAAGGAGCAGTAAAGAAGTTTGTCGCTCGAGCCTTTGTCTGCCATGCCAGTTCCTTGCTTAATTGCCTGATGCTTCGATGCGGCTGGTCAGCACCTTGTCGACCAGCCCATAGCTCACCGCGTCGTTCGCGCTCATGAAATTGTCGCGATCGGTGTCGCGCTCGATCGTTTCCATGCTTTGCCCGGTGTGCTTGGCCAGCATGTCGTTGAGACGACCCTTCAAATATAGGATTTCCTTGGCGTGGATGGCGATATCCGACGCCTGGCCCTGAAAGCCGCCCAGCGGCTGGTGAATCATGACGGGCGAGTTCGGCAGGCAGTAACGCTTGCCCTTGGCGCCCGCAGTCAGCAGGAACGCGCCCATGCTGGCCGCTTGGCCGATGCAGAGCGTCGACACGTCCGGCTTGATGAACTGCATGGTGTCGTAGATCGCCATGCCCGAGGTGACCACGCCGCCCGGCGAGTTGATGTAGAAGGAGATGTCCTTGTCGGGGTTCTCGCTCTCCAGGAACAGCAGCTGCGCCACCACCAGGTTGGCGCTCTGGTCGTTGACCGGGCCCACCAGGAAGATCACGCGCTCCTTGAGCAGGCGCGAGTAGATGTCGTAGGCACGCTCGCCACGGCCGCTCTGCTCGACGACCATGGGCACCAGACCCAGACCCTGGGGTTCGAAAGGCTGCGAACTGGAAATATCGCGTTCAAAATCAATGCGCATCAGGCACGTCCCATCAATTCTTCAAAAGAGGTTGTCACGTCGTCCACCTTGGCCTGACCTGCAACCCATGCTACCACATTCTCTTCCAGCGCCAGGGACTCGATCTCCTGCATCCGCTCGGGACTCTGGTAATACCACTGCACCACCTGCTCCGGTTCTTCGTAGCTCTGTGCCTGCTCGAGGATAAGGCTGCGAATCTGCTCGGGCTGGGCCGTGAGCTTGTGCGCTTGCACGATCTCGGCCAGGATCAGTCCCAGACGGACGCGACGTTCAGCCTGTCCTGTAAACATATCGGACGAAAGCTTCATGGTCTGAACCCCTCGCGACTGCATATCCGCTTCGGTCATTTTCAGCAAGCGATCGGTTTCCATCGCCACCAGGCTCTGCGGCAGATCCAGCGTGCTTTTCTGCAGCAGCAGTTCCATGGCCTGCTCCTTCAGTTTCGCTTGAACGCGGCGCTTCACTTCGCGCTCCAGGTTGGATTTCACCTCGGCCTTGAGCTTTTCCACATCGCCGTCCTCGACCCCCAGCGCCTTGGCGAATTCCGCATCCACCGGCGGCAGCACGGGCGCCTGCACGTCCTTCACCCGCACCTCGAAATGCGCTGCCTTGCCTGCGAGTTCCTTGGCCGCGTAGTCCGCCGGGAAGGTCATGTCGAATCCCTTGCTGTCGCCCGCCTTGAGACCGATCAGGTTCTGTTCGAAGTCCTTCAGCAGGCGGCCCTCGCCGATCACCGCAGCGAAGTCTTCGCCCTTGCCGCCTTCGAACGCCGTCCCATCGACCGTGCCCTGGTAATCGAACTTGACCAGATCGCCTTCGATCGCAGCCCTGCCGGCGGACTCGAAGGTGCGTCGCTGCTTCTGCAGCACCTCCAGCGTTTTCATCACCTCGGCATCGCCCAGGTCGACGCCCGGACGGGTGATCGTACCGCTGGACAAATCGTCGATCTTCACTTCAGGATAGACCTCGAAGCTGGCGCTGAACGTCATTTCCGCTGCGCCAGCCTGCCCCGCTTTCGGCTCGAAGCGCGGGTAGCCCGCGATCTTAAGCTGATGGGCCTGGATGGCCTCGCCAAAACGGCTCTGCAGGGTTTCGCCTAGCACTTCCTGACGCACGCCAGGGCCATGCTGGCGCGACACGGCGCTCAACGGCGCCTTGCCGGGACGGAACCCGTCCATCTTGACGTTGCGTGCCAGACGCTTGAGGCGGCTCAAGCCTTCGGATTCCAGTTGATCCATGGGCACGCTGATGTCCAGACGGCGGACCAGTCCTTCGAGAACTTCAAGATTTGCTTGCATCAAAATACTTCCTGGCTGATTTGAGGATGGGTGTAAGGCAAAAAACCGATGGTGCGAAAGGGGGGACTCGAACCCCCACGCCTTGCGGCGCTGGAACCTAAATCCAGTGCGTCTACCAATTCCGCCACTCTCGCGGCGTGGCCGCAAAACTATCGACCGATAAGTGTAATATAATCAATGCGATGCTGTCACCCAAGCCAAACCGGCATCCCGCCTAAGTCTTTATTCCCATTCCGCTTTTTTGTTGCCGGTGCCGGTCGATCACTACGAAAACTTTCCTGTCGCGTCCTGGCTGCTGCCCAAACGGCTGCGCCGCCCGGTCGAAGCCATCTATCGTTTCGCCCGCTCGGCAGACGATATCGCCGATGAAGGCGATACGCCGCCTGACGAGCGACTGGCGCAACTGGCGGCCTATCATGCCGCACTGGATCGCATCGAGCGCGACGACATGCCAACCGATCCGGTGTTCGGCCCGCTGGCTGCCGCGATTCGCGAACATGCCATACCGCTCGCCCCATTTCGCGATCTGCTGTCGGCCTTCGCGCAGGACGTCGAAAAAAAGCGCTATGCCAGCTTCGGTGAAGTCATGGACTACTGCCGCCGCTCGGCCAACCCGGTGGGACGCCTGATGCTGCATCTGTACGGCGATCACGATTCGCGCCATCTGGCCTACTCCGATGCCATCTGCAGCAGCCTGCAACTGATCAACTTCCTGCAGGACATCGCCGTGGATTACCGCAAGGATCGCATCTATCTGCCGCAGGACGAACTCGCCGCGCATCACATCAGCGAAACGCAGATCGCCGACGGCGACACCCGCGGCCTGTGGCACATGATGATGCACAAGCAGATCGAACGCGCCCGCAAATTATTGCAAGCCGGCGCACCGCTCGGCCGCACGCTGAAGGGCCGCATCGGGCTCGAGCTGCGCGTCACCATCCGCGGCGGCGAAACCATCCTGCGCAAGCTGCACGCCGACCCCGGCTGCGTGTTCCACAACCGTCCGGTGCTGACCAAAAAGGACTGGATCGTCATGCTCGCGCGCAGCCTTCACTGAACATGGATCCCCACCAGTATTGCCAGGAACGCGCTGCCGCCAGCGGCTCCAGTTTCTATTACAGCTTCGTCTTCCTGCCGCAGGACACGCGCCGTGCGATCACCGCGTTCTACGCGCTGTGCCGCGAACTCGACGACGTGGTGGACGAGTGTCACGAGCGCCAGATCGCCGAAGCCAAGCTCGACTGGTGGCGCGAGGAAATCGCGCGGTTTGCGGCCGGATCGCCAGAACACCCGGCGACCCGCGCGCTGTTCGATACGGCACAGGGACGCCACGTGCCCGCTGCCCTGCTGCTGGAAATCGTCGATGGCATGGCGATGGATCTCGACCATACGCGCTACTCCGATTTCAAATCGCTCAACCTATACTGCTACCGCGTCGCCGGCGTGGTGGGCGAAGTGGCGGCTGCGATTTTCGGCGGACCACGCAGTGACGACGACCGCGACATCCGCCGCTACGCGCACGAACTCGGCCTCGCATTCCAGCTCACCAACATCATCCGCGACGTCGGCGAGGATGCGCGGCGCGGCCGCATCTATCTGCCGCAGGACGAACTTGCGCGCTTCGGCGTCGCTGCGACCGATCTGCTGAACGCCCGCGACACGCCCGCATTCCAGGCGCTGATGCAATTCCAGTACGAACGCGCGATCACGCATTACGACAACGCCCTCGCCGCCCTGCCCGCTCACGCGCGCCGCGCACAACGGCCAGGCCTGGTGATGGCGGCGATTTACCGCACCCTGCTGAACGAAATCCGGCATGCCGGCTTTCCCGTTTTGCACGCCCGGGTTTCGCTCACGCCTTTGCGCAAGCTGTGGCTGGCCAGCAAGACCTGGCTGTTTCCATGAAAGCCGTGTCGAACAAGCCCGGGGTCGCCGTGGTCGGCGGCGGCTGGGCAGGCTGCGCCGCAGCCCTGACGCTGGCCGAAGCCGGTGTGGTTGTCACCCTGTACGAGGCCGGCCGCACGCTCGGCGGACGCGCACGCGCGGTCGAACTCGAAGGCCAATCGCTCGACAACGGCCAGCACATTCTGCTCGGCGCCTACGAACAGACGCTGCAGCTGATCGATCGCCTGCGCCCTGCCGCAGCGTCCGATGGCCTGTGGCGCCTTCAGCTCACCCTGGAGCAGCCGCCCGATTTCCGTCTTGTCTGTCCNNACGCGGGCTCGGCTGGGGCGAAAAGCTGTCTGCTGCGCGCTGGGCGCACGCCCTGCTGAACGACTCGGCGTCGCCGGATCATCTGAGTGTCAGCCAGCTCACCCGCAGCCAGCCGGAAAAACTCAACCGCCTGCTGTGGCATCCGCTGTGCGTGTCCGCCCTCAACACGCCACCCGAAATCGCCAGCGCCCGGGTTTTCCGTGACGTGATCCGCACCGCGTTCGGCGGCCGCAGCGACCACAGCGACCTGCTGCTGCCATGCCGCGACCTCACCGCGCTGTTTCCCGGGCCGGCCGCGGCTCGCCTGGTCGAACTGGGCGGGGAAACGCGTCTGGCCTGCCGGGTGACCACGCTCGATGCCACAGCGGATGCCGTGGCGCTGGGTACGCGCGACGGATCGGCCACATACAGCCATGTCATTCTTGCCGTCGCCCCCCAGCACCTGCCCGCGCTGGCGACGCAGGTCCCCGCACTGGAAGCGGCAGCCCGCGCGATCGCGACCTATGAGTACCAACCCATCGCCACCGGCTACGTGCAATACGAAGATGCCTTCCGCTTGCCCAGGCCGCTGTTTGCGCTGGCCAACGGGCCTGCGCAGTTTGTGTTCGACCGCGGGCAAAGCCATGGGCAACCGGGACTGCTGGCGTTCGTGGCCAGCGCCGCAGTGAACCTGCCGGCAGACTGGCTGGAGCAGGNNCCGAAGCCCAGCTGCTGCGCGTCGCTCAGCCAGGCTCCGCCCGCTGGCGCAAACGGATCGTCGAAAAGCAGGCGACCTACGCCTGCACGCCCGGCATGACGCGTCCCGCGTCGCGCACTGCGCACCCGCGCATTTACCTGGCGGGCGATTACACCGCGGGGCCTTATCCGGCCACGCTCGAAAGTGCAACACGGAGCGGAGTACAATCGGCCCGCGCTTTACTCGAACAGCTATGAAAGACTATTCCCCCCGCCCTGACCTGCTTGCAGGCCGCGTCATTCTCGTCACCGGCGCCAGCTCCGGCCTGGGTCGCGCCGCCAGCCTGGCCTTCGCGCGCCACGGCGCCACCGTGGCGCTGCTGGCGCGCAACGAAACCAAACTCGAAGCGGTATACGACGAAATCGTCGCCGCTGGCGGCCCCGAGCCGGCGATGTTTCCCTACGACTTGGGCGCCGCCGACGACCGCAGCCTGGAAACCCTGGCCGGCACCATCGCGCACCACCTGAAGCGTCTCGACGGACTGCTGCACAGTGCGCACCAGTTCTACAGCCTCACCCCGCTCCACCTGCAAACCCTGGAGCAGTGGCAGACCCTGATGCGGATCAATCTCATCGCGCCGTTTGCGCTCACCCGCGCCTGCCTGCCGCTGCTGCAACAATCGGCCGACGCCTCGGTGGTCTTCACCGGAGAAACGCATGGCCATCAGCCCAGTGCATACTGGGGCGGCTATGCCGTGGCGAAATCGGGGCTGGAAACGCTTACCCGCATCTGGGCCGATGAACTCGGTGCCGAGAAGAACCTGCGCATCAACACTCTGATTCCCGGTCCGGTAGCGACCACCCTGCGCTCGCGCACCCATCCCGGCCTCTCGCCCGAAACCGTGCCCGGCGCGGACGCGCTGATGCCGTGGTATCTCTATCTGCTGGGCGAAGACAGCCGGGCGGTCCAAGGCCAGATCGTGGAATGCCGACCCTGACGTTTATGCTTTCGTGGAAGTCGGCAGCATGAAAATCGGCCGCTACGAAGTCCTCGATGAAATCGGGCAGGGTGCGATGGGGACGGTTTACCGAGCGCGCGATCCACTGATCGAACGAACGGTCGCCATCAAGACCGTTTCGATCACCGCACTGCAGCAGGAAGGCGCCGATGCGGAATCGCGTTTCCTGCGCGAAGCACAGAGTGCCGGCCGCCTGTCGCACCCCAACATCGTGACCATCTATGACGTGGGCGAGGCCGACGGGCTCGCCTATATCGCCATGGAGTATTTGTCCGGCGCCACGTTGCGCGACCTGATGAACAAGGGTCCGATTCCGCTCGATCTGGCGCTCGACACCGCCACGCAAATGGCCGAGGCACTGGCGTTCGCACACGAGCACGGCGTCATCCACCGCGACATCAAACCCGCCAACGTCGTCATCACGGGGCGGCGGGGACGCGTCAAGCTGACCGATTTCGGCATTGCCCACCTGGTCAACAGCGACCGTACCCAGACCGGGCAGATGCTCGGATCGCCGCGCTACATGTCGCCGGAACAGGCCATGGGGCGCGAGATCGATGGTCGCTCGGATATTTTCTCGCTGGGTGCCGTGCTGTACGAAATGCTCACGGGGCACTATGCCTTCGACGGTGCCAGCCTGCCCGCCATCGTGTACCGCGTGATCCATGAAACCTCGGTGCCCGCAGCGTCCCTGCGCCCCAGCCTGCCTGCCGGGCTGTCCAGCCTGCTGACGCGCATGCTGGACAAGAGTCCGGGCAACCGTCCTGATGCGCGCGCCCTCGTCAACGCGCTCCATGCGCTGGTTCCAGCCGCACCGCAGCCTTCAGCGCCTGTACTGCCGCCATCCAACCGCGTTTCGCCCATGCTCCCGCTGCTGGCGTTCGGCACACCGGTCGGCGTATTCCTGCTGATTGGAATCGGCATCATCGTCATCGAGTATTTCCTGCCGTCAGCACAGCAGGAAGCGCCCCTCGCCCCCCCGCCGGTCGCCAGCGCCCCGCTGGAAAACGGGCAACCGGATACGCCAGCTCTGCGCGCGCCCGACCCTGTCCCTGCAGCGCAAAAACCGCCGCTTGAGCCGGACCCCTATCTTGCCGGCCTCGACAAGAAACAGGTCGAACTGCGCATCCGTCGCACCGAACTGCTGCTGCAATACACCCGCCGGCATCCCGNNTAGGAAGCCGATCACCTGCTTCAGGATGCTGTAGACCGCCAGGCTGCCAAGTGCGGCCACTGCGATCCCGCCCAGCGTCCCCACCAGTTGAGCGACCAGGCTGACTCCGCCGATGCCGCCCAGCGCCTCGGCTCCGAAAATGCCGGCAGCGATGCCGCCCCACGCGCCGCACAGGCCATGCAGCGGCCATACGCCGAGGACGTCGTCGATCTTCCACTTGTTCTGCGTCACCATGAACATCCACACGAACAGCGCACCGGCCATGGCCCCGGTGGCGAGGGCGCCCAGCGGGTGCATCAAATCGGAGCCCGCGCACACCGCCACCAACCCCGCCAACGGCCCGTTGTGGATGAAGCCCGGGTCGTTGCGGCCGATCACCAGCGCCGCCAGCGTGCCGCCCACCATCGCCATCAGCGAATTCACCGCCACCAGGCCGGATACCGCCTCGATCATCTGTGCCGACATCACGTTGAAGCCGAACCAGCCCACCGTCAGGATCCATGCACCGAGCGCGAGAAAAGGGATGTTCGACGGCGGATGCGCCGAGATCATGCCGTCCTTCGTGTAGCGCCCGCGCCGCGCGCCCAGCAGCAGCACCGCAGGCAACGCAATCCAGCCACCGACGGCGTGCACCACCACCGACCCGGCAAAATCGTGGAATTTCGCTCCGGTCGTCGCCGCCAGCCAGTCCTGGATACCGTAGTTGCCGTTCCAGACGATGCCTTCATAGAAGGGGTAAACCAGCCCGACCAGCACAAACGTGGCGCCCAGTTGCGGGTTGAAGCGGGCGCGCTCGGCGATGCCGCCCGACACGATGGCCGGAATCGCCGCGGCAAAGGTCAACAGAAAAAAGAATTTGACCAGATCGTAGCCGTTCCTGGCCGACAGCACCTCGGCGCTGGAAAAGAAGCTGACTCCGTAGGCGACGCTGTAGCCGATGAAGAAATAGGCAATGGTGGAGATCGAAAAGTCGGTGAGGATCTTGACCAACGCGTTGACCTGGTTCTTCTTGCGCACCGTACCGAGTTCGAGAAAGGCGAACCCGGCATGCATGGCCAGCACCATGATGCCACCCAGCAACACGAACAACACGTCACTACCTGATTTCAACGCTTCCATTACCGGCTCCCGATAGATTGCCGGCGGAAACAAGCAAGCAGCGTTCCTGCTACTTATACAACTGATTTGTAATGAAATTGTCCCACGGAGCCAACATGGGCAGCACTACATTAGTGCATGACGGGGCATTGCGCACCACCTGAGTGCGTTACTTCGGGTCGCGCGGTTCGGGTTCAGCCTGTCCGGTCTCGATACGGTCGAGTTCGGCATCCATCTCCGCGTCCGACATTGGCGTGTAATCCGCCTCGGCTTCGGGTTGGGGCCGAGTGATCATCGCCGCGACGAGGATACCCAGTTCGTACAGAAGCCACATCGGGACGGCGAGCATGAACTGCGAAATCACGTCGGGCGGGGTAAAGATCGCACCGATGACAAAGGCGCCGACGATGACATAGGGGCGGATTTCGCGCAGCTTGGCCACCGACACCATGCCCATTTTGACCAGCAGCACCACGGCGACGGGAACTTCGAATGTGATGCCGAAGGCCATGAACAGGGTCATCACGAAATCGAGGTACTTGCCGATGTCGGTCATCACCGCCACGCCTTCCGGGGCTACGCCGACGATGAAACCGAATACCACCGGAAACACCAGGAAGTAGGCGAATGCCATCCCCAGCAGGAACAGAATCACGCTGGCGATCACCAGCGGCACGCCGAGGCGCTTTTCGTGCTGGTAGAGGCCGGGGGCGACAAACGCCCACGCCTGATAGAACACCCAGGGCATGGCCAGCAGGAAGGCGGTCATCATGGTGACCTTGATCGGCACGAAGAACGGCGTGGTGACTTCGGTGGCGATCATCTGTCCGCCCTGCGGCAGTGAGGCCAGCATCGGCTTGGCCAGCAGCGCGTAGAGATCCTGTGCCCAGGGAAACAGGCAGATGAAGATCACTACCACCGCAATCACCGCGCGCAGCAAACGATCGCGCATTTCGATGAGATGCGAGATAAAGGTGTCTTCGGTATGGCTCATGAGGTTTTTTCGCCTGGCTCGCCGCGTGCGGTTTCCACCACGGCAGAGGGTGCGAGAGCCCTGGCATTCTGGTCAGGCTCGTCGAGCGGCAGGCTCTGTTGCGGAGTATGGGGGGGGTCGGTTCGCTTCATCGCCGGCTCGCTGGCGGGACGCTCCCCCTCGGTCGCGGCCATCGCCGCCACCACCTTGTTGACGTTGTCCGCCTCGCTGCGCAGATAGTCGTCGACTACCGTCGCCTGCTGCTGAACATCGGATGACACCGATTCGATCGATTCCTTGAAGCTCTGCCCGACCCGGCGCATTTCATCCAGCTGGATTTCCTGGCTGATGTCCGATTTCACGGACGACACATAGCGCTGCATGCGGCCGTATAGGTGCCCGGCCGTACGCGCCACCTTGGGCAGGCGCTCCGGGCCGATGACGATCAGCGCCACCACGCCGATGACGAGAAGTTCGGTAAAGCCGATGTCGAACATGATTCAGTTACAAGATTCAAGACTCAAGATTCAAGGTTTTTCCTTGTAACTTTCATCTTGTTTCTTGCACCTTAACTCTGCTGCTTGTCCTTGACCTCGGCGTCGATGGTGCGGCCCTGCTCGTCCTTCTCCGCAATCTTGGGTGCGTCCTCCTTCATGCCGTCCTTGAAGCCCTTGACTGCGCCGCCCAGATCGCTGCCGATGTTGCGCAGTTTCTTGGTGCCAAAAATCAGCAGCACGACGACCAGAACGATCAGCCAATGCCAGATGCTAAAGCTACCCATGGTGTTTCTCCTTTGGTTTAACTGCGCTTGACGGGATCGCCCCCGCCAAATACATGAACGTGAATGTGGAACACTTCCTGACCGCCGCCGCGGCCGGTATTGATCAGTGTCTTGAAGCCGGCGTCCAGCCCCTGCTCCTTCGCCAGGCGCGGTGCCAGCAGCAACATCTTGCCGAGCAGTCGTTCGTGTTCCGGTGTGCAGTCGGCCAGCGTCGCGACGTGCTGCTTCGGAATGATCAGAAAATGCACCCGAGCAAACGGATGGATGTCGTGAAACGCCAGCACCTCGTCGTCTTCGTAGACCTTGCTGCTCGGGATCTCGCCGCCAACGATCTTGCAGAAGATGCAGTCACTCATGTCGATTCGCCTTTTCAGCCAGCCCGGACAGGCCCTCGCGGCGTGCCAGCTCGTTCAGCACGTCCGCCGGTTTCAGACCCTTGTGTGCCAGCAGCACCAGGGTATGAAACCACAAATCGGCGACTTCGTAGATGATCTTTTCGGCCTGGTCGTCCTTGGCCGCCATCACGGTTTCGGTCGCTTCCTCGCCGATCTTTTTCAGGATGGCGTCGGTGCCCTTGGCATACAGTCTGGCCACGTAGGAACTGTCGGGCGACGCCTGCTTGCGCGCTTCCAGCGTGTCGGCGATGCGGTCAAGGATGTCGCTCATTTGTAGATCTCGTCGGGGTTCTTCAGTACCGGGGCGGTCGTCACCCAGTTCCCGTTGTCCAGTTTCTGGAACAAACAGGAGCGCCGTCCGGTATGACAGGCGATGCCGCCCACCTGTTCAATCTTCAGCAGCACCACGTCGTTGTCGCAATCGAGCCGGATTTCGCTGACGTTCTGCACATGGCCGGATTCCTCGCCTTTGCGCCACAGCCTGTTGCGCGAACGCGAGAAATACACGCCGCGCCCGGTGCGCGCGGTTTCCTCCAGCGCCTCGCGGTTCATCCACGCCACCATCAGGATCTCGCCGCTGGCCGCATCCTGGGCAATCGCCGGCACCAGGCCGTTCGCGTCCCATTTGACGGCGTCGAGCCAGTCGCTCACAGCCGAACCTCGATGCCGTGCTGCTTCATGTAACGCTTGGCTTAGTCGATACCGTACTCGCCGAAATGGAAAATGCTCGCCGCCAGCACCGCATCGGCGCGGCCTTCCTTCACGCCGTCTACCAGATGCTGCAGGTTGCCGACGCCGCCGCTGGCAATGATGGGAATGTCGACCGCGTCGGAAATCGCGCGCGTCAGCTCCAGATCGAAGCCGCTTTTTGTGCCGTCGCGGTCCATCGAGGTGAGCAGCAGTTCGCCCGCGCCCAGGCTTTCCATCTTCTTCGCCCACTCGATGGCGTCGAGCCCGGTGGCCTTGCGGCCGCCGTGGGTGAAGACCTCCCAGTGGTCGCCCACCCGCTTGGAATCGATGGCCACGACGATGCACTGGCTGCCGTAACGGTCGGACGCGTCCTTCACCAGCTGCGGATTGACGACCGCCGAGGTGTTGATGCTGACCTTGTCGGCGCCGGCGTTCAACAGGCGCTGCACGTCGCCCACTTCGCGCACGCCGCCGCCGACCGTCAGCGGGATGAAGACCTCGGCGGCGACGGCTTCGATGATGTGCAGGATCAGATCGCGCTCGTCGCTGGACGCGGTGATGTCAAGAAAGGTCAGTTCGTCCGCGCCCGCCTCGTTGTAGCGGCGTGCGATTTCGACCGGATCGCCGGCGTCCTTCAGTTCGACGAAATTGACGCCCTTGACCACACGGCCATGGGTGACGTCGAGACAAGGAATGATGCGTTTTGCGAGCATGGGGGGTTAAACGCCGAACACGCCGCCGGCCAGTTCGTCGGCGAGTTTCTGCGCTTCGGTGAAATCGAGCGTGCCCTGGTAGATCGCGCGGCCGGTGATCGCGCCGATGATGCCGTCCTTGGCAACGGCGGACAGCGCCTTGACATCGTCGAGATTGGTGACGCCGCCGCTGGCGATGACGGGNNAGCATGCCGTCGCGGCCGATGTCAGTGTAGATGATGGCCTCGACGCCGTAGCCCTCGAAGCGCTTGGCCAGGTCGATGACGTCGTGACCGGTGATCTTGGACCAGCCCTCGACGGCGATCTTGCCGTCCTTGGCGTCGAGCCCGACCATCACATGGCCGGGAAAGGCGTCGCAGGCTTCGTGCAGGAAGCCGGGGTTCTTCACCGCCGCGGTGCCGATGATGACGTAGCGCACACCGTCGTCGAGATAGCGCTCGATGGTGGCGAGGTCGCGAATGCCGCCGCCGAGTTGCACCGGCATATCGTCGCCCACCGCGTCGACGATGGAGCGGATCGCCGCATCGTTGACCGGCTTGCCGGCAAAGGCGCCGTTGAGGTCGACCAGATGCAGGCGGCGCGCGCCCAGTTCCTTCCAGTGGCGGGCCATGGCGGCCGGGTCCTCGGAAAACACGGTGGCGCGGTCCATTTCGCCTTGTTCCAAACGCACGCAGTGGCCGTCTTTAAGGTCGATCGCAGGAATAATTAACATGGCTGATCAGCAGGGTCGTACTAAAAGAAAAATTAGGCGCAGGCAGCGCCGGACATATCGCAGGCGGCTTCGCTCGCACCCGGATTCCAGGTTACAAAATTGCCCAGCAGCGTCAAACCGTCGTTCTGGCTCTTTTCCGGATGAAACTGGACTGCAAAGATGTTCCCCGTCGCCACCGCGCAGGTGAACGGGAACGGGTAATGCGAGAAGCCAGCAATCACGTCGGGCGAAGTCGGCTGCACGAAATAGCTGTGGACGAAGTAGAAGCGCGCGCCTTCCTCGATTCCCACCCACAGCGGATGCGGCATCGCCTGGTGGACATTGTTCCAGCCCATGTGCGGCACCTTGAGCTTGTCGCCTGCCGCGTCGACCATCGCCTCGTGCGGAAAATGCTGCACCGTGCCGGGCAGGATGCCGAGGCAGGCGGTGTCGCCCTCCTCGCTGTGTTCGAACAGCACCTGCATGCCCATGCAGATGCCGAGGAAGGGCTTGTTGCGGGCGGCGTCGATGATCACCTGGCGCAGCCCGCGCGCATCGATTTCGCGCATGCAGTCGGGCGCCGCGCCCTGCCCCGGAAACACCACGCGACCCGCCTCGGCGATGACCGCGGGGTCGGAGGTGACCACCACGTTCGCCGCCGGCGCGACGTGCTCGATGGCCTTGGACACCGAACGCAGATTGCCCATGCCGTAGTCGATGACGGCGATGTCGACGCTCACAGCGCACCCTTCGTCGAAGGCAGCACGTCGCCCATGCGCGCGTCGGCTTCCACCGCCATGCGCAGCGCGCGACCGAAGGCCTTGAAAATCGTCTCGGCCTGGTGGTGCGCATTGATGCCGCGCAGGTTGTCGATGTGCAGCGTCACTCCGGCGTGGTTGATGAAGCCACGGAAGAATTCGAGGAAGAGGTCGACGTCGAACTCGCCGATGCGCGCGCGGGTGTAGTCGACGTGGTATTCGAGACCGGGGCGTCCGGACAGGTCGATCACCACGCGCGACAAGGCCTCGTCAAGCGGCACATAGGCATGGCCGTAGCGGCGGATGCCCTTCTTGTCGCCGAGCGCCTGCGCGAAAGCCTGGCCCAGCGTGATCCCCGTGTCTTCCACCGTGTGGTGCGCGTCGATGTGCAGGTCGCCCTTCGCCTCGATGTCGAGATCGATCAGGCCGTGACGCGCGATCTGGTCGAGCATGTGATCGAGGAAGGGCACGCCGGTGGCCAGCTTGGCGCTGCCGGTGCCATCAAGGTTGAGGCTGACCGTGATCTGGGTCTCGAGGGTGTTGCGGGTGACTTGGGCGGTACGCATGGCGTCGGGAAATAAGGCTGTGAAGGAATTCTAGCAGGCCACAATGGCTTTCAATGCGGCAAGCAACGTATCGCACTGCGCATCGGTTCCGATGGTGATGCGCAAAAACGGCGCGATGCGGGCCGGATTCTTGAAATGACGCACGATGATGCTGCGTTCGCGCAGTGCAGCGGCCAGTTCAGCGCCGTCGTGCGCCGGATGCTGCGCAAAGATGAAGTTGGCACCGGAGGGCAACACCTCGAAACCCAGTTGCTCCATGTCAGCCACCAGCCGGGCGCGGGTCGCCACCACCTTGGCGCAGATGGACTCGAACCAGGCGCGGTCCTCGATCGAAGCCAATGCACCGGCCTGGGCGAAGCGGTCGAGCGGATAGGAATTGAAGCTGTCCTTCACCCGATTGAGCGCTTCGATCAGATGCGGCTGGCCAATGGCGTAACCGACCCGCAGGCCGGCGAGCGCGTGCGACTTCGACAGCGTGCGGGTGACTAGCAGCTGCGGATAGCGCGCCACCAGCCCCACCGCCGACTCGCCGCCGAAGTCGATATAGGCCTCGTCGATCACCACCACCGAGTCGGGGTTGCCGGCCAGCAGGCGTTCGATTTCGCCCAGCGCCAGCAGGCGCCCGGTCGGCGCGTTGGGATTGGGGAAGATCACCCCGCCGTTGGGCGCGAGGTAATCGTCGATGCTGATCTCGAACGTGTCCGTCAGTGGAATCGCGCGGTGGGCGATTTCATACAGCCCGCAATACACGGGGTAGAAGCTGTAGCTGATGTCGGGAAACAGGATGGGCCGCTCATGCTTCAACAGCGCCATGAAAGCGTGCGCCAGCACCTCGTCGGAGCCGTTGCCGACGAATACCTGCTCGGCCGTCACGCCGTGATACGCCGCGACACCGGCTCGCAGGCGATCCGAATTGGGATCGGGGTACAGGCGCAAGGTGTCGGCGGCCTCCGCACGCCCGGCGTCAAGCACCTTCGGGCTGGGCCCGTAGGGGTTCTCGTTGGTATTGAGCTTGACCAGGTTGGCCAGCTTGGGCTGCTCGCCCGGCACATAGGGCGTCAGGCCGTGCACCACGGCGCTCCAGAATCGACTCATTGAGTGGCGCGGCTCATTTATGGACCAGGCGGTACTCGGCGGAACGCGCGTGCGCCTGCAGGCCTTCGCCGTAGGCCAGCNNGACGAGAAGCGCGCGGTGCGCGAGGTCGGCAGCACGTGATTCGGCCCGGCGCAGTAGTCGCCCAGCGCCTCGCAGGTGTTCTTGCCCATGAAGATCGCGCCGGCGTGGCGCAGCTTCGGCAGCAGCGCGTCGGGATCGGCCACCGACAGTTCCAGGTGTTCCGGCGCGATGGTGTTGGAGATCGCCGCCGCATCGTCGAGGTCGCGCGTCTTGATCAGCGCGCCGCGGTTGGTCAGCGAGGTGCGGATGACTTCGCTGCGCGGCATCTCCTCAATCAGCGTGTCGATCGCTGCCGCGACGGCATCGAGATAGGCCGCATCGGGCGACAGCAGGATCGACTGCGCCATTTCGTCATGCTCGGCCTGGGAAAACAGGTCCATTGCCACCCATTCCGCCGGCGTATTGCCGTCGGCGATCACCAGGATTTCGGACGGACCGGCGATCATGTCGATGCCCACNNATGCCCACGGTGCCGAACACGCGGCGTTTGGCTGCCGCCACGTAGGCGTTGCCGGGGCCGACGATCTTGTCGACCTGCGGCACGGTTTGCGTGCCGTAGGCGAGCGCGGCCACCGCCTGCGCGCCGCCGATGGTGAACACGCGATCCACCCCGGCAATCGCGGCAGCGGCCAGCACCAGTTGATTGTGTTCGCCGCCCGGGGTCGGCACCACCATGATCAGTTCGCCGACGCCCGCCACCTTGGCCGGAATCGCGTTCATCAGAACCGACGAGGGGTACGCGGCCTTGCCGCCCGGCACATACAGCCCGACGCGGTCGAGCGGCGTGATCTTCTGCCCCAGCACGGTGCCGTCGTCTTCCGTGTAGGTCCACGACTCCTGGACCTGTTTCTCGTGATAGCGGCGCACGCGATCCGCGGCGGCTTCCAGCGCCTGGCGCGTGTCGGCGGGCAATTGCGCGAGCGCGGCCTGCAATTGCTCTGCATTGAGTTCCAGGCTGGCCAGCGACGTCGCCGAAAGGCGGTCGAAACGCTCGGTGTATTCGAGCACGGCCGCATCCCCCCGCGTTTTCACGTCCTGCAGGATGGCGGCCACCGTCTGCTCGATGGCGGCATCGGCAACGTCGTCGAATTGCAACAGGCGGGCGAGGCGCGCCTGAAAATCAGGCTGCGCGCTATCAAGGCGGGTGAGCGTAACCACAGGATTCCTGCTTCAAGAGGGGCGAATGGTGGCTCCAATTGTACCGGTTTTTGGCACTGCGCCGCGTCCGGCTGGGCTTTTCCAGATGACAGTCATACCCATTCCGGATATTAGACAAAGTCCAGATTGCCGTTTATCATGATGCGCATGCACTACACGCGCGACAACATGGCCGGCCTCCTGCGCAGCCACGACATCAATCCGACCCATCAGCGGATCGAGATCGCGCACGCGCTGTTTTCGCGCCAGGAACACCTCTCGGCCGACCAGGTGATGGCGATCGTCAACACCCGTCACTCCGAAACCTCCAAGGCCACGGTCTACAACACGCTCAAGCTCTTCCTGGAGAAGGGCCTGGTGCGCGAGGTCATCGTCGACCCCAGCAAGGTGTTCTTCGACCCCAATACCAGCCCGCACCATCATCTTTACGAAGTCGATACCGGCAAGCTGTCCGACATCGACGCCGAACAGGTGCAGATTTCCGGCCTGCCGCTGCTGCCGGCCGGCATGGTGACCGAAGGCATCGACCTCATCGTGCGCGTCCGCCGCAAGGCGTAATTCGCTTCGCCCGTCGATGAAACGGGTCCACATCGCCCCCACTCTGCTCGACGCCCAGCTTGCCGTCGATGCGCTGTCCAGCCTCGGCATCGTCACCCACATTTTCAACGCTAACGCCGCCGGCGCGCTGGGCGAGGTACCGTTCATGCAGGCGCAGCCCGAGGTGTGGGTCGACGACGATGCGCAGGCGGCACGTGCGCGCGAGGCGCTGGCAGGCTTGTGCGATGCGCCGGCGCGCGGAGAAAAGGCTTGCCCGCAGTGCGGCGAGACGAATCCCGGGAATTTTCTGAGTTGCTGGCAGTGCGGCAGCGCGCTGCCCGACTGAGTCAGGACTGCAGGTCTTTTTTCAGCGCGTCGAGGTGCTGCTGATACTGGCGCGCAAAAATCCGCTCCAGCTCGTCGATGGCTTCGGCCGCGGCCACGCCGTGCACCAGATGGCGGGTCATCTGCGCGGACGCCTCATGGAAAATCTGGTTGCGTTCGAGCATCGGATAAGTCTGCATCAGGCGCTGTATCGCCTTGACAACGTTTTCCTGCTCGGGACGCGGAATCGGCAGCGGCTCGCTGGGCGGTGCCGCAGCAGACTCGGCCCCTTCCTTGCCCTCCAGAAACTCGGCGTAATCGAGCAGGGCCTGCTGCCGGGTGTCCGACAAGCTCCTGAAAATGGATACCAGGCGCTTGCTGTCGCGCATCAGCGGCCGCGTCCCTTGAGCGGACGCTTCAACGGAATGATGTCGACATTGCACTGCTGGAACTTGTTTTCGACGAAGCTGATGAAGGCGTCGAGCAGCTTGCTGCGGAATTTTTCCGGTGCGTAGACCATCGACAATTCGCGTGTCAGCCGCGGGGTCAGCGGCACCGCGACCAGAGTGCCGAGCTGGATTTCCTTGGTGACGGTGGACGCCGACATGATGGCCACACCCAGGTTGGCCTCGACTGCGCCCTTGATCGCCTCGCGGCTGCCGAGTTCCATTTCGATGTGCAGGTCGTCGGGGTTGACGCCGTTGACCTTGAAGAAATCATCCACCACCTCGCGCGTGCCCGAGCCATGCTCGCGGGAGACATAGGGCTGCTCGGCAATATCGCTGGCATTCACGCTCGAACGCGAGGACAGCGCATGATTGGGCGAGCAGATCATCACCAGCTCGTCCTCGCAGCAGGCCAGCGTGGTCAGGTTGGGGTTGTGCGACGGCGCCTCGATCAGGCCGACGTCGAGCGAATGGTCGGCCACTTTCGCAGCAACGGTCTCCGAGTTGGCCACAGTCAGCCGCGCCTGCACCTGCGGGAAGCGCTCCTTGAATTCGCCCAGGATGCGCGGCAGCTGGTATTCGGCGATGGTGGTCGAGGCCCCGATCATCAGGGGGCCCGTAACCTGCCCGGTCAGTTCGCCGACGCGCGCCTCCATCTCGCCGGTCAGCGCCAGGATACGTTCGGCATAGCCCAGCACCAGATCGCCCGCGGGCGTCATCGAAATCTTGCCGTGGCTGCGCTCGAACAAGCGGGTATTGAAATGCTCTTCCAGCTGCTTGACCTGAAAGGTCACGGCAGGCTGCGTCATGTACAGGATATCCGCGGCTTTGGTGAAGCTGAGCTGCTTGGCGACGGTGTAGAATACTTGAAGTCTGCGGTCGGCCATAAATCCCCGTCCCTGGGTCAAAAAAGATTTTTATTCAACCACAAACCCGCCCGTGTTGAAACCATCCCGCCCACAACCCGTTGTATTCGCTGGCCTTTCGACGGCGCCCGGGCACCGGCCCATGACCTCCTTCCGCCGCTGCTGATTTGTCCACCCCGTGAACCGCGCGTTTTACACCATCCTGCTGGCGCAGTTCCTGTCCGCATTGGCAGACAACGCCCTGCTTTTTGCTGCCATCGGCCTGCTCGTATTCTTCTCGGCACCGGAATGGTTTTCACCGCTGCTGCAGACGGCATTCGTCGTGGCCTACATCGTGCTGGCGCCGCTGGTAGGCCCGTTTGCCGACGCGCTGCCCAAAGGTCGCGTCATGCTGATCGCCAACACGGTCAAATTCGCGGGCTGTCTGATCATGCTGGCCGGGCTGCACCCGCTGCTGGCCTATGCCATCGTCGGTGTCGGTGCGGCCATGTACTCGCCTGCCAAGTACGGCATCCTCACCGANNGCGCCATCATCGGCGGCGCGCTGATCAACCCCGGGCTTGCCGAAGGCATTCTGGTCAGCCTCGGTCTGGACAGCCGGCTCATCGCCCCGAAGTTCGCCATCGTCGCCATCACCAGCCTGTATCTCGGCGCAGCCGTCATCAACCTGTTCATCCCGCGCCTGCCGATCGACCACAAGCTGCCGAGCAAGTCGCCGCTGTTCATCCTGCATGACTTCTGGCACAGCTTCAAACTGCTGTGGCGCGACCCGCTCGGCCAGGTGTCGCTCGCCGTCACCACGCTGTTCTGGGGCGTCGGTGCCACCCTGCGGCTGCTCATCATCGCCTGGGCTGCGCTCAACCTGAAATACGGCCTCGACCAGGCGACCCAGCTCACTGCCGCCACTGCGCTCGGCATTGCCATCGGCTCCATTCTGGCCNNCCGATGAACGCGCTGCTGCAGCATCGCGGCCACCTGCTGATGGGCGCCGGACACTCCATCGCCCAGCAGAATTTCAACGAGAACATCAGCATCCTGGTACTGACCGGCGCCTATGCCCTGATGGTGCGTGCCGACTGGCACATCCACACCATCATCTGGGTGTTCGGTCTCTTCATCAGCAGCGTGATGACGGCGATCTGGCTACGGCATCGCCATGATGTCGTGCATTAATTAATTCCCTGCGTTCTGCGACTTCACCACGCTCATCGCGCCCGCGATCAGCGTGCTGATGTCCGCCATGTTGGACGGCACGATCAGGGTGTTGCCGGTCTTGGCGATGCCGGCGAAGGCCTCGACGTATTTTTCCGCCACCTTCAGATTCACGGCCTGCATGCCGCCGGGCAGTTCGATCGCACGGGCGACGCGGGCGATGGCTTCGGCATTGGCGGCCGCAATGGCCTTGATCGCCTCGGCCTCGCCCTGGGCGACGTTGATCGCCGCCTGCATCTCGCCTTCCGATTCCTGGATCGCCGCATTGCGCTCGCCGGTCGCGATGTTGATCTGCTCCTGCATGCGGCCTTCGGATGAGGCGATCAGCGCGCGCTTCTCGCGCTCGGCGGTGATCTGCCGCTGCATCGCGTGCAGAATTTCCTTCGGCGGCGTCAGGTCCTTGATCTCGTAGCGCAGCACCTTGACGCCCCAGTTGGTCGAAGCTTCGTTCAGCGCCATCACCACGCCGCGGTTGATTTCCTCGCGCTCTTCGAAGGTGCGGTCGAGTTCCATGCGGCCGATCAGAGAACGCAGCGTGGTCTGCGCCAGTTGCGACACCGCCGAGATGTAGTCGCTCGAGCCGTAGGATGCCATCTTCGGGTCAGTGACCTGGCGNNTGCTTGTAGGCGACCGCGTCGATGAACGGAATGACCAGATTGAGGCCGGGGCCAAGCACCGCGTGGAACTTGCCGAGGCGCTCGACCACCCAGGCATTCTGCTGCGGTACCACGCGGATGCCCTTGGCGACGACGATGCCGATGACGATGAGGATGACCAGTGCGACGACGTCCATCTAAATTTTCTCCCTTGCTTGATGATTAGTTGCCCAGGATCAGCGTGTTGCCCCTGACTGCGCGGATGATCAGCGGACGCGTGCTGTCGGCGCCGGGCGCTTCGGCTTCGGCATCCCACAGCGCGCCACGGTATTTGACCTGGCCGCGGTCGCCCTGCCAGGACTCGATCTGCACGGTCTGGCCGATGTCCATGTCCTGCACCGAGGACTCCGGATGCGCGGTACTGCGCTTCCAGTGGCGCAACGCCAGGGTACCCAGCGCGGCGATCCCACCCGCGGTCAGCAATTGCGCCACCAGGCCGGCGCCCAGCCAGGCGGCCA
>DONB01000039.1 GCA_003510325.1 Thiobacillus sp.
GGTTTCGGATCGCGTAGTAGTGCGGCTCTCTGTGGATGGCGCTGCGCTCGCGCGGACGCGGCAGGGTGTTGTTGACGATCTCGGCGATGCGCGCGTGCGGGCCGTTCGACATCAGCATGATCTTGTCGGAGAGCAGGATCGCTTCGTCGACGTCGTGCGTGATCATGAACACGGTCTGCTGCGTCTCGGCACAGATCTTCAACAGCTCGTCCTGGATCACGCCGCGCGTCAGCGCATCGAGCGCGCCGAAGGGCTCNNCCGACGCGCTGCTTCATGCCGCCCGACAGCTGCGACGGCTTCTTGTGTTCGGCGCCCTTGAGGCCGACCAGTTCGATGTAGCGCATGGCATGGTCGCGGATTGTCTGCTTGCTCCACGACGGCCAGCGCGACTTCACCGCGAAGGCCACGTTCTCCAGCACGGTGAGCCAGGGCATCAGCGCGTGGCTCTGGAAGATGACGCCGCGGTCGAGGCTGGGACCGGACACTTCGCGGCCGTCCATGAAGACGTTGCCGGCGCTGGCCGAGTCGAGGCCGGCCAGGATATTGAGGATGGTCGACTTGCCGCAGCCGGAGTGGCCGGTGACGCAGATGAACTCGCCCTTGTGGATGCGGAAGTTGACGTGGTCGAACACGGTGACGTCATCCCCCCCGGTGGGGCTGGGGTAGATGCGTGCCAGGTTTTCGACCTGCAGGAATGGATGCACGGATGAGGTCATGGGATTACTCCTGATACGCGACGCGCTTGCCGAGCACGCCGAAAATGCTGTCGAGCGCCATGCCCACCACGCCGATCATCAGGATGGCGAACAGCACGTTGGTGAGCGACAGGTTGTTCCACTCGTTCCACACGAAGTAGCCGATGCCGGAGCTGCCGACCAGCATTTCGGCGGCAACGATGACCAGCCAGGCGATGCCCATGGAAATGCGCATGCCGGTGAGGATGGTCGGCGCAGCGGCCGGCAGGATGACGCGGAACGCCTTTCTGAGCGGATTCACTTCCAGCGTGCGCGACACATCGAGCCAGTCGCGGCGCACGTTGGCGACGCCGAGCGCGGTGTTGATCAGCATCGGCCACAGCGAACAGATGAAGATGACGAAGATCGACGAGGCCTCGGCATCCTTGATCGTATACAAGGCCAACGGCATCCACGCCAGCGGCGAGATCGGCTTCAGTACCTGCACGTACGGATTGAGGGCCGCATAGAACACGCGCGAGTTGCCGATCAGGAAGCCGACCGGGATCGCAACGGCCGCAGCCAGCAGGAAGCCACCCAGCACCCGGACCAGCGAGTGGGCAATCTGGATACCGATTCCTTTGTCGTTGGGACCGTTGTCGTAGAACGGGTCGGACAGCTTCTCCCACACCGTCTGCCCCATCGCCGCCGGCGTGGGGAAGCTCGACGCCGTGGTGGTCGTGCCGCCCCCCATCAGCGCGGCGTATTCGGGATCGACATCCGCCGCGACGACCTGGGCATCCGGCAGCGTCGCCAGCTGCCAGATCAGCAAGATCACCCCGAACAGCGCCAGCGACAGCAGGGTGGACTTTTGGCCGAGTGAGAGACGTTTTTTCATGTGCGTTTGATGGCAAAAGAGTTGAGGTACTCGGCAGGCTTCGCAGGGTCGAACACCTTGCCCATGATGGTGTGCTTCATGTAGCTCGACTTCGGCGCCGTCAGGCCGATCTCGGCCATGCGTTTGCGCGCGTCGGTAGCGCGGAACACTTCCTCGGCGACGGCCTGGTAGTTGATGTCGCCCTTGATGTAGTTCCAGCGCTTCAGCTGCGTGAGGATCCACACCGCCATCGACTGCCAGGGGAAGGGATCGAAGTCGACGCGGTCGGGAACGTTCCTCACCTTGCCGAGGCCGTCGGCGAAGCGCCCAGTCATGACTTGCTCCAAAACAGGGATCGGCTGGTTGAGGTAGTTGGCCGGCGCGATCGCCTCGATGATCTCCTTGCGGTTCTCGGGCTTGTGCGCGTAGTCGGTGGCGCTGGCAATCGCACGGAACAGCGCAGCGTAGGTGTTGGGAAACTCCTTGTAGAAGCCCTCCTTGACGCCGAAGGCGCAGCAGGGATGGCCGTCCCACAGGTCACGCGACAGGGTGTGTACGAAGGCGAAGCCCTCGTACACCGCACGCTGGTTGAACGGCTCGGGGCCGAGGAAGCCGTCGATGTTGCCGGCGCGCAGGTTGGCCACCATGTCGGGCGGCGGCATGTTGCGCAACTCGACATCCTTGTCCGGGTCGAGGCCGTGCTCGGCGAGGAAATAGCGCAGCAGCAGGTTGTGGATCGAGTAGTCGAACGGCAGGCCGAACTTCATCCCTTTCCAGTCCTTGGGATTCATCTTGTCCTTGTGCTTGATGTGCAGGGTGATGGCCTGGCCGTTGATGTTCTGAATCGTCGCCACGTCGACCGCCTGCTTGGCCGAGCCGAGGCCGAGAGACATCGCCAGCGGCATCGGCGACAGCAGATGCGACGCGTCGTATTCCTTGTTCTGCACCTTGTCGCGCACCACCGCCCAGCCGGCGGTTTTCTGCAGGCTGACGTTGAGCCCCTCGCGCTCGTAGAAGCCCATCGGGCCGGCCATGATGATGGGGGTGGCGCAGGTGATCGGGACGAAGCCGATCTTCAGATCCGTCTTCTCCAGTTTGCCTCTGTCCGCCGCCAGCGCCTTGGCGGCACCCATCGGGAACAGCGTCGAGATCGCCGCCATCGCGGTACCCGCGCCGACCGCGCGCAGGAAGTTGCGGCGCATCTGGTCGTCCGGGAAGAGGCCGCGCATCACCGCCGACTCGACCACGCGCGAAACGCGCGCATCCTCGTTCTTCATGTCGGCGTCGTGATCGGCCTGGCTGTGGTGGCGGCCGCAGCTGCAGCCTGCGCGGTGCAGTTGGGTATCGGGGTCAAACGGATTGTCAAAGCCGGACATGAAACACTCCTATCGGATTGAAAAATGGCATCGCAGTTACACGCACACGCCGCACCTTTTTGTTCGCCCCGCGCTCCGGTTTGGTGCAGATCATCCTGTCCAGTCCGGCGGGGCCATCCGTTGCCGGACCGCGTGCATCAAGGCGATCCGGCCGGATTCGATACGCTGTGTCGTGTTTCCACTTGTGTCGTAATCAGGAAGCGTGCCAACCCAGAAAAAAACTTTAAGCCGCTGTTGCGTAAACGTTTTTTCAAAAACCGCAGAAATCCGCCGTTCGCCTGGCCCGCTTCTTGATTACACAGTGTTGACACTTTGTTTCGAGGACCCCGCCATGACATCTGCCGCATTGCCTGCCGAACGCCTGCAGGACGAGGAACTGCTGGTGATCCGCGAGTCGGCGCGCCTGATGGGGAAAAGCCTGGAGCCCGCGCCGGTGATCCGTGAGATGCTGCATCTGATCTCGGAATTTCTCGGGCTCAACCGCGGACGCGTGGTATTGCGGCAGCCCGGCGGCAGCGACTTTGCGATCCGCTACGCCTACGGCCTGACCCAGGAAGAAATCGAACGCGGCGTCTATCGTCCGGGCGACGGCGTATCGGGGCGCGTCCTGCAAAGCGGCGAGACAGCGATCGTGCAGGACATCGACGACGACCCGCACTACCTCGCACGCGCGGTCGAACGCGACCGCCTGCCGAACGAGACGGTAAGCTTCATCGCGCTGCCGCTGATGAGCGAAGGCGAGGTGCTGGGCCTGCTGGGCGTGCACCGCATCCGCGGCCGCACGCGGGCGCTGGCCGACGACCTGCGCATCCTCGAAATCATCGCCACGCTGGTGACGCAGATCCTCAAGCTGAACGATCGGGTGGCGGAGCAGACCGCGCGGCTCGAACACGAAAACCGCGAACTGAAATGGGCGCTCGAACGCGGCTCGCCGCAGCAGGCCACGCTCGGCATCGTCGGCGAATCGCCTGCGCTGCGGCACGCGCTGCGCCAGGTCGAGCAGGTCGCCTCGACCGAGGCGACAGTGCTGCTGCTGGGCGAGTCNNTCGGGCACCGGCAAGGAGCTGTTCGCGCGCGCGCTGCATCTGTCGAGTCCGCGGCGCGATCAGCCTTTCGTCAAGGTGAACTGCGGGGCCATTCCGGAGAACCTGTTCGAGTCGGAGTTGTTCGGCTACGAGAAAGGCGCGTTCACCGGCGCCTCGACCGCGCGCGCCGGCTATTTCGAGCAGGCCAGCGGCGGCACGCTGTTCCNNCTGGCGATGCAGGTGAAGCTGCTCAGGGTGCTGCAGGAGAAATCGCTGCAGCGCGTCGGCAGCCGGCGCGAAACGCCGATCGACGTGCGTATCGTCGCCGCCACCAACCTCGACCTGCAGCAGCAAGTCGCCGCCGGCCGCTTCCGCCTCGATCTGTATTACCGCCTCAACATCATCCCGATCCGCCTGCCGGCGCTGCGCGAGCGGCG
>DONB01000230.1 GCA_003510325.1 Thiobacillus sp.
GGGGGCGGCTGGTCCGAGTCGCTGTTCACCGCGTGCCGCCACTGCGGCTCGGCCACTGATGCGGGCGGCGGGGTCGGGGTGGACAACGCCCGCTCGAGCGCGCGATCCTCTGTGACAAGCTCCATGATCAGCTCGCGCCACTGCGCCACTGTCCGTGGAGGGTCAGTGTCGGGCTCCTGCTCGGCTGCGTCCAGCACGTGCTCGGGCACCTGCCTTCCGCNNGAGCCATTCGAAGCTGACCTGCAGCGCGTCTGATAGCCGGCGAACGGTTTCCAGCTTCAGACCATCGTTGTCTGGCTTGTCACGCATCCGCTTGAACGCGGTAGCCAACTGCCCTTGGCTCATCCCAGCGCGCCGTTCCAGCGTGGAAAGAGGCCAGCCTCGTGCCCTCATCGCGTCTTCGATCCTGTCTCGCAATCGGCCCATACAGGTAGGGTAGGCGCCGCGCTGAACGGTTGTACCTCGCAACGGGTTGACAGGGCCACTAGCAGCGGCTAGTATGCCCCTACCATGCTGAAACGCGCTACCGACGGTAGTGTTGACCGTCTGAACTGGCTCATCGACGTTTCCGGCACCNNAAGGGCTGCGCGCTGGCACGTGGGCCAACGTCGCGGCCGTGTTTGGCGTCTCCCTCGACTGGCTCCTCAGTGGCACCGGGCGCAAGCCGGACACCGCCCAGGTGCTTCGCTCGGTCGCTGCGGCACGTGTTCGCGAGAGGTCTGCCAAACAAGCTGCCGCGTAGTGGGAGGGCTGTGGTCATGGCTCGTGTATCAGATGCTAGCGCCGATTGTACCGTTGGCAAGTGCCAACCGAGTGCGGTCAGCGCAGTTCACGTGCTGTTTTCACCGATGTCCGAACGCTTCGGGGTGCGACATGACCAAGCCTAGGTGGGGAGAAAACGTCCAAGCCGCAAAGCGCGAACCGGACAGCATGGAAGAGGCAAGGGGCCGCGCCTGCCTGTGGTCCGTGTCGTCGTCTGCTGGGCTGCTCTGCCTGTGCGTGGGCGAGTCGGTGGCCCGGGCTGTCGCGGCTGCGCTGGGGGCTGAGACGGTGGAGGTTGGCGGGCCGTGCCCGAATACGGACAGGCGGCAACTCAGCTTGTTGGGAGGGAAGACGCTGTGACGTGGTTCAAGCTGGACGACAAGTCGGCCTTTCACCGCAAGGTGGTAGCCGCCGGGAANNCCAGGCATGGGGCGCCCTGTGCCGAGCCGGTGCTTGGTCGTCCGGCGAGCTAACCGACGGGTTCATCCCTGACCAAGTCGCGGCTCTGATTGCCCGCCCGCGCGTCTGGAAGTTGCTCGAAAGTTGTGGCGATTCTGGTTCAAAAGGGCTCGTCGAACGGGTTGAAAACGGGTGGCAGATTCATGATTTCCTCTGCTGGAACCCCAGCGCGGAATCAGTCAAGCGCCAGCGAGAAACCACGGCAAAACGTGTAGAACGCTTCCGAAGTAACGCCGTTACACAACCAGTTACTAACGCATCCAGTAACACGTCACGACCGACAGGGTGTAACGCTGCTCCCGTCCCGACCCGTCCCGATCCCGATCCTATTCAGACTCAGATCCCCCCTACCCCCCTTGCGGGGGGAGCGCTCCCGGTGGGGTCAGATTCGGAGGCAGGGAAGGCAGCAGAGCCCCGGACCCCGAAGCCCCGCCGCGCTGCCACCGTCAAGGCCGTCTTGCCCCCCTCCTGGGCTCCGAGTCCGGCCCACTACGACCAAGCCCGTACAGAGGGCGCCAAGGGCCGGGAATGGGTGGACGCCGAATCCAGGGCCATGCGGGACTGGGCCGCGAGCAAGGGCGAACGCTCGGCCGACTGGGATGCCCGGTTTCGGAACTGGATTCGCAAGGGGCTCGAGAGTGGCAACGTGCGGCCCCTGTCCCGGCAGCAACTCACAATCCAACCCGTAGCCCGTGACGAAAACGGCGAGTCCTACGGGGAAAGGGCGATGCGAATCGCCCGCGAAAAGCAGGCCGCCGCAGAAGCGGCACGGGGGGCGGTATGATGCGCGATTTCGACTTTGTGGGCTGGTTGTCGCAGACCATGGGCAAGGGCCCCTGGAAGTGCCGTTGCGGCGTCGCAATCGACCACCCCGGCGTTTGCGATCCCTGCGGCGAGAAGCTGGCCCGGGAGCAGGCCGAAGCCCCGGTGCGGACGGCGGTCGAGAGCATCCCGCCCCGGTTCCGCTGGGCGCGCTTCGATGCCGAGCAGCTCCGGGAGCGCGTCCGGCCCGTCGCAGCCGTCCAGCAGGCCATCGAAGCCACGGACCTGCTCTCGAGCATCGGCCAGTCCGTGGTCATCATCGGCCCGGCCGGGAGCGGCAAGACCTCGCTTGCCTGTGCCATCCTGCGCGCCGTCGCCATGCGGCGCGGTGGTCATGCGTGGCGTTGCCGCTTCGCTGCGGCTCTCGAGATTGGCGCGGCCCGGGGCGCATACGGCACCCGTAGCCCCCTCGAGTCCGACGCGATCGCGGCATCGTGCCTGTTGCTGGATGACGTGGGGCAGGAGACTGAGGCCGACCGCATCCACATCGCGGAAGTGCTGCACGCTCGCCACGATGCCGAGCGGCCTACCATCGTGACCAGCGCATTCGAGCCCCCCGTGATTCACGCGCGGTACGGCGGCGGGGTAGACCGGCGCATCTTCGAAGGGGCTTCGCTGATCTTCGTGGGAGGTCAGCATGTCTAAGGCTCCCGGTCTCTCCAAGTCCCACCGCGGCGAAGCCGTCTACACCGGCAGTCTGCAGGTGTCCTACGACGTGCCAGCCGCCCGCCTGGCCGACCGGGATGACTGCCCCCACTACGCAGCCTGTCTGGCCAAGGCGGCGCACGCACGGGCCAAGAGCGGGGCAGCGCAGAGCGTGTGCGAGGGATGCACGGGCACCCCGCGGCCGACGCTGGATGAGCTCGTGCGCGAGTGCGCTGCCAAGCACGGCACGAACCCGGGGCACGTTCGCACCGGGAAGAAGTGGCGCGAGGCTGCGGCAGCGCGGCGCGACGTGTGGGCACGCGGAAACCTGCTCGGGTACACGGATACCGAGCTTGCGCGGGCAACGGGCGTCACCCGTAGCTCGGTCGGGGAGTGGCTGGATATGCCGAGGAGCAAGCGATGATTGTGAGAGATTGGCTTTCCCTGGCGATTGGACTCGCGCTGCTCTTGGCAGTGTTCGTCTCGGCAATCGTTGCCGAGGTGCGCAGACGCAGGGAGTACCGCACGATCACGCTGGCCTGCCCATCGGATGCCGTCAACTTCGACTTCGGCATGTCCGTGCAAGTGGACGGGGTGAAATGGCTCGTTGCTGGCGTTGATCGAAAGGCCGGCAGGCTGACTCTGGTTAGGAGCTGGCTATGACCACCAAAATCCTCGCCATCGACCCCGGCATCCGCCGCATCGGCTGGGCCATTGTCGAAGCCGACCCGGATGCAATCTGGCATCGGGCCAGCGGAATCGTGCCCGCGGAAGAGCTTAGCCCCGGCATCCTGCTTGGGCTGGTCAAGGACTACTCCCCGGAAATCGCTGCGGTGGAGCGGCCG
>DONB01000282.1 GCA_003510325.1 Thiobacillus sp.
CACCTTGTAGCCGACGATACCGCCCAGTTCGCCGCCGAGCTCCTGCGCGATGCGCGCCGCCACCGAACGGGCGGCGATGCGGCGCGGCTGGGTGCAGCCGATGAGTTTTCCGGATCGAACCGCCTCGGATCCCAGCCGCGCCTCCAGGCACATCTTGGGAATCTGCGTGGTCTTGCCCGAGCCGGTCTCGCCGCNNCTAATAGGTGCGCAAGCCGGAAACTGGCTGGCTTTCCTTCGCACATTTTCGCGCCCATCGCGGGCAAGGCGCTTTACTTGTTCTGGATATACCGCGCGTCATCGAAAGTTTCCAGCCAGTCCGGCCGGTACACCGCCATCACGGTGATCGCCATGCCGGTGGAAAAGGCTTCGGCCCAGCTGATCAGCAGGGTGGCGTACGGTGTGTAGTGCGTGAGCAGGTAATCGAGCGTATACGCGCCGGAGACGCTCATCAGCGCCGTGGTGGCGAGGCCCACCGCCGCCACCGAGAGCGCCGCGCCGAAAAAGCCGTTGCCCAGCACATACACGAAGAAATGGTTCGGCAGGCGGCGGTCCAGCAGGCGGAACACGCCCCAACTCACCGCTGCGGGCAGCGCCGCCACCAGCAGTGCATCGAAGCCCAGCGCGTTCCAGCTGCCGCGTCCGAAGGCCGCGTTCGCCAGCAGGATCAGGGCGCCGGCAAAGCTGGCGCGCCAGAAGCCGAACATCAGCGTCAGCGCCGCCACGCCGTAAAAGTGGAAGCTCAGGCCCGGCTTGATGCCGGTGCGGATCTGCCACAGCGCCATCACCGCCACGGTGGCGCCGAGAAACAGGTTCAGCTTCGAGGGTTCGGCCAGGCGGCGCCAGTCGCCCGACATCAGCCAGCGCCAGGCCAGGAAGGCCAGCCCCAACCAGCCGATCAGATAAAAGGATTCGGGCAACACTGATGCAGTCAGCCCCGGCGCGGTAAAATTCATGGGCGAATTTTACGCGAAGCGCCTGACGCGAGCCCCTGCCATGTCCGCACCCAAATCCCCCAACGCACCGCTCAGAGACGACGAGATCGACGAACTGGCAGACCTGGTCGACCTGATCGACGAGCGCACCGACGTGCCGGTCTCGCTGGAAGGCCTCGACGGCTTCCTCACCGCGCTGGTGTGCAGCCCGCGCGCCATTCCGCCCGTGGAATACTTCCCGGTGCTGCTCGACCGCGAAGACGGCCTTGCTACAGTGTTCGAGGACGAGGCCGACGAAGCGCGCTTTCTGGCGCTGTTCGAGCGCCGCCGCAACGAGATCGCCCGCGCGCTCGCCGCGCCGATCGAGAACCTGGCCGACCCCAAGGCGCTGTCGCCGCTGGTCATGGACTGGAACGGCCTCTTGGCCGAACTGCCGCCGGCCGAGGCCCGTCGCCTGAAGGAGGCCGGCATTCCGCCCTATGCCCAGCTGTGGGCCGCCGGTTTCCTGCTGGTGGTGGAACACTGGGAAGACGACTGGGCGCTGCCCGCCGACAGCAAGGACGAAGCCTTCGTCGACNNCTTCGTCGACGAGGTGCTCGATCCGTTCTACGTGCTGGCGGCGCCGCTCGACGAACTCAGCCCGGACGAGCGCGCCGTCCGCCGCGAGGACCACCTCGCGCTGGCGCTCTGGGGCGCCTACGAACTGCGCGAATTCTGGCTCGACCGCGGCCAGGGACCGCGTCACTGAAATTATGTAACCTGAATCCTGTAATCTGCCGCTGATGAAACTCGTCCTCTTCGATCTCGACAACACCCTGCTCGCCGGCGACTCCGACTACGAATGGGGACAATTCCTCATCGCCAAGGGCGCGGTCGACGGCCATCACTACGAATCCAAGAACAAGGCGTTCTACGAGGACTACAAGGCGGGCCGGCTCGACATCTACGCCTTCCTCGCATTCGCGCTGCGTCCGCTCGCCACCCACGCGCGCGATCAGCTCGACGCCTGGCGCACCGAATACGTTGAAACGCGCATCCGCCCGATGATCACCCAGGCCGCGCGCGACCTGGTGAAGAAGCACATGAACNNTCCACCAACAGCTTCGTCACCGGACCGATCGCACAGGAATTCGGCATCCCGCACCTGATCGCCACCGATCCCGAGGAGATCGACGGCCGCTTCACCGGCGAGGTCGCTGGCACCCCCTGCTTCCGCGAAGGCAAGGTCGTGCGCCTCGAGCATTTCCTCGAAGCCCACGGTACGCGGCTGGACTGTCTCGATACCAGCTGGTTCTACAGCGATTCGCACAACGACCTGCCGCTGCTGGAAANNCGCAGACCGTTCCGCCATGCCCACCCCCACCACCCTTGCCGAAAGCGTCGCTCAACAGCGCGAAGCGCTGGCCAACCTGCTGCGCGAACCGCTGGCGCTGGCGGCCGATGCCTGCAGCCGCGCCTGGCCGAGCCGCGGCGGACTCAATGCCGCGCTGACGCACGCGCTGACGACGATGCCCGCATGCAAATACCTGTACGCGCTGGACACCCGCGCGATCCAGCTTTCCGACAATATCAGCCGCGATGGCCTGATCGAGACGGATTACGGGCGCGACCGCTCCGACCGCCCCTACATGCGCGAGGCGGTGCCGAACCAGGGCTTTCTGCTGACCCAGGCCTATATCAGCCTGCGCGCCAAGCGGCCGTCGCTCACCGCGATCCAGATCGTTCGCGACGACGACGGCCAGGTGCTCGGCTTCGTCGGCGCCGACTTCGACCTGCGCGACCTGCCGATCACCGCCAAGCTGTACGACGAGCCCACCTACTGGCGCCAGATCAAGGGGGACCCGGCGATCCGCAGTGCGGTGTTCCACCAGACCCGCAGCGACAGTCAGATGGACCTCAACCTCGATACCGTCATCGGCGTGATGGAAGAACTGATGACCGACCACGGCGTCTTCCACGGCAAACTGCATTTTTCCAGCAGTCGCGCCACCGTGTGGCTGGTCGACGACCCCTATCGCTACCGGCTGCTCGATATCCAGGCGCTGACCGACCCCGACACCTGTCTGATCTACCCGCACGTCGACTACCCGGCCAACGCCCTGGTGCCGAAGGACAAGATCCGCCCCGTGCTCGACGCGCTGCGCGCGCTGCGCTTCATGGACGAGACCTTCTATCTGCGCGCGGGCTCGCTCAACATCTTCAACGGCATGGTCGGACTCACCTTCTCGTGCGACGGCTCGCATTACCTGCCGTGGGACGAGTTTCTCTCCAAGGGCTACGATTTCTGGGCGCCCGGCAACCTCGGCGGGCAAAGCTGCCCGGTCTGAGTGCATGCCGGGGCCAATACCCCTGCCCCAAACAGCTTGAATCCCCTGCCCTCCGCGGCGGATAATGCGGCATTGCGCCGGATCAGCCCATTTTGGAAACCTACATCCTCATCCTCATTTCCACGGTGTTCGTGAACAACATCGTGATGGCCAAGATTCTCGGCCTGTGCCCCTTCATGGGGGTGTCTAAAAGGCTGGAGACGTCAATCAGCATGGGGCTGGCGACGACCTTCGTGCTGACGCTGGCCTCCGGCGCCAGCTATCTCATCAACGAATACCTGCTCGGCACCGAGCTGTTCTACCTGCGCGCGCTGTCCTTCATCGTGGTGATCGCTGGGATCGTGCAGTTCACCGAGATGTTCATCCACAAGACCAGCCCGGTGCTGTACCAGGTGCTGGGCATTTATCTGCCGCTCATCACCACCAACTGCGCCGTGCTGGGCATCCCGCTGCTGAACGTGCAGGCGCAGCACGGCTTCGTCGAATCGCTGTTCTTCGGCGCCGGCGGCGCGATCGGCTTCTCGCTGGTGCTGATCCTGTTTGCCGGCATCCGCGAACGGCTGGACACCTGCGACGTGCCGTCGCCGTTCAAGGGCACCAGCATCGCGATGATCACCGCCGGCCTGATGTCGCTCGCCTTCATGGGCTTCTCGGGTCTGGTCAAATAATGCTGACCGCAATATGGGTGATGGTCGCCATCGCGATCGTGATCGGCCTGGTGCTGGGCTGGTCGGCGATCCGCTTCAAGGTGGAAGGCAACCCGCTGGCGGAGAAGATCGACGCCATCCTGCCGCAGACGCAGTGCGGCCAGTGCGGCTTCCCGGGTTGCCGGCCGTATGCCGAGGCGATCGCCAAGGGCGAGGCCGACATCAACCAGTGCCCGCCGGGCGGCGAGGACGGCGTGAAGAAGCTCGCCGAACTGCTCGGCGTGGAGCCCAAGTNNCACCATGGTGCCGATCGCCGAGGACCTGCCGCACTGGAAGTGGAAGCATCCTGTGGTCATGCTGAAGCAGATTGCCCCCGAGGAACGCGCATGAGCCGCGAACTCTTCAGGTTCAAGGGCGGCGTGCATCCGCCCGGGCACAAGGCCGAATCGAACACGCGTCCGGTTCACGCCGCGCCCCTGCCCAGAAAACTGGTCATCCCGCTGCGCCAGCACATCGGCAACCCGGCCAAGCCGGTGGTCGAGGTTGGCGACCGCGTATTGAAAGGCCAGATGATCGGCGCAGCGGACGGCTACATTTCGGCCGCGGTCCATGCGTCGAGCTCCGGCGTCGTCAGCGCGATCGGCCCGGCCGTGGTGCCGCATGCTTCGGGCCTGCCGGACGCGTGCATCACGATCGAAACCGACGGCCGCGACGAGTGGATCGAACACGCGCCGATCGACTACCGCGCGCTGGAAGCGGCGGAGCTGCGCATGCGCCTGCGCGACATGGGGCTGGCGGGCCTCGGTGGCGCGGTGTTTCCCAGCGCGGTCAAGCTCGACCCCGGCCCCACCCATCCCTGCCCCACGCTGATCCTCAACGGCGGCGAATGCGAACCCTGGATCACCTGCGACGACATGCTGATGCGCACCCGCGCCGACGACATCCTGCAGGGCGTGGCGGTGATGAAGCATCTGCTGGGCAGCACGGAAATCCTGGTCGGCATCGAGGACAACAAGCCCGAGGCGATCGCCGCGATGCAGACCGCTGCGCAGAAAATGGACTGCGCGATCGAAGTCGTCGCGGTACCGACGATCTACCCCGGCGGCGGCGCCAAGCAGTTGATCGAGACGCTGACCGGCAAGCAGGTTCCGTCCGGCAAGCTGTCCACCGACATCGGCATCCAGGTGTTCAACGTCGGCACCGCCTACGCTCTGGCGCGCGCCGTGCATCACGGCGAACCATTGATCTCGCGGCTGGTCACCGTCACCGGCCACGTGCTGCGACCGCAGAATGTCGAGGCGCTGATCGGCACGCCGATGCACGTGCTGATCGACGTGGCGGGCGACCGTGACGGCACCACCGGCGTGCTGATGGGCGGCCCGATGATGGGCATGCCGATGCCCGACCTCGATGTGCCGGTGGTCAAGGCCACCAACTGCATCCTGGTGAAATCGAAGGACCTGTTCCCGCCGCTGCCGCGCGCGATGCCGTGCATCCGCTGCACCCGCTGCGCCGATGCCTGCCCGGCCGAGCTGCAGCCGCAGGAACTGTTCCGCTTCGCCAAGGCGGGCGACTTCGGGCGCGCGCAGGAATACCACCTGTTCGACTGCATCGAGTGCGGCTGCTGCAGCTACGTCTGCCCCAGCCATATTCCGCTGGTCGATTTCTATCGCTACGCCAAGAGCGAAATCTGGGCGCGAGAAAAGGAAAAGCGCGCCGCCGACCTGGCGCGCGAACGCCACGAATTCCGCCAGTTCCGGCTGGAGCGCGAGAAGAAGGAGAAGGCCGAGAAGCTCGCCGCCAAGGCGCAGGCCAAACGCGCCGAACTCGCCGCCGCGCCGGCGGCCGAAGGCACTGCCCAAAGCGACGCCGACGCCAAGAAGGCGCTGATCGCGGCCGCGCTGGCGCGCGCGCAGGCGAAGAAAGCCGAGGTCGCACCGAAGAACGTCGACCACCTGCCACCCGACAAGCAGCGCGAGATCGAGGAAATCGAGGCGCGCCGGGCTAAAATCCGCGAACTGGCGCGCCAGCCGCTGGAAACCGACGAGAACAAATCCTGATGCCTTCGCCATTCATTCTCGACCGCAGCAGCGTCACCCAGGTCATGGCCTGGGTGCTGGCCGCGCTGCTCCCCGGCATCGCGGTCTACGTCTGGCTGTTCGGCCCGGGCATCCTGGTCACGCTGGCGCTCGCTACCGCCACCGCGCTGGCGGCCGAAGCGGCGATGCTGAAGGCGCGCGGCTATCCGGCCAAACCTTTTCTCACCGATCTGTCCGCCATCGTCACCGCCTGGCTGCTGGCGCTGTCGCTGCCCTCGCTGGCGCCGTGGTGGCTGATCGTCACCGGCACGCTGTTCGCCATCGTGGTGGCCAAGCACCTGTATGGCGGGCTGGGGCAGAACATCTTCAATCCGGCGATGGTCGGCTATGCGGTGCTGATCGTGTCCTTCCCGGTGCAGATGACGCAGTGGGCGGGACCGCTCGAACTGACCGCGACGCCCCTCACGCTGGCGCAAAGCGCAAGCGTGATTTTCGGCGGCGACGTGCCGAAGGCCACGCTCGATGCCGTGACCATGGCCACTCCGCTGGATGCGCTGCGAACGGGGCTGCTGCAGCAGCACACGGTGGACGAGATCATGACGCAGTCGATCTTCGGCCACTACGGCGGCATCGGTTTCGAATGGCTGGCAGGCGCCTTCCTGCTCGGCGGCCTCGTGCTGTGGGCGCTGCGCATCATCAGCTGGCAGGTGCCGCTGGCCTTCCTGGCGGGCGTCTGGCTGGCCGCCGGCTTCCTGCATTTCTTCGACGCCGGCCGCTTCGGCGCGCCATGGTTCCACCTGTTTGCGCCGTCGGTGATGCTGGGCGCCTTCTTCATCGCCACCGACCCGGTATCCGGCGCGACCACGCCGCGCGGCAAGCTGATCTTCGGTTTCGGCGCGGGCCTGCTCACCATCATCATCCGCACCTGGGGCGGCTATCCGGACGGCGTCGCCTTCGCGATCCTGCTGATGAACCTCTCGGTGCCGCTGATCGACGCCTGGACCCAGCCCCGCATCTATGGCGGCGCCGGCCGCCGCGGCAAGGAGCCGCCCGCGTGATCGACCTGATCAAGACCGCCGGCCGCAACGCCCTGCGCACCGGGGTGATCCTGTTCGTTTTCGCGCTCGTCGCCACCGCGCTACTGGCCTTCACCTTCGGCCGCACGCAGCCCACGATCGAGCGCAGCCAGCAGGTCGAAAAACTGGCGCTGCTGAGCCAGGTGCTGCCGCCCGCGCTGTACGACAACGACCTGCTCGCCAGCCAGCAGGCCGTGCCGCCGGACGAACTGCTGGGCACCCGCCAGCCGTCGGCGATGTGGATCGCCCGGCGTGGCGGCAGCATCACCGCCGTGGTGCTGGAGGCGATCGCTCCGGATGGCTACAGCGGCAACATCGCCCTGTTGATCGGCATCGACATCGACGGCAAGGTCACCGGGGTGCGCGTCACGACGCACCGCGAAACCCCGGGACTGGGCGATTACATCGACCGCGCGAAAAGCCCGTGGGTCGAGCAGTTCGTCGGCAAGTCGCGAATGGAGCCGGAACCCAAACACTGGAAAGTCGNNCCGCGCAGGCGCCACCATCACCCCGCGCGCGGTGGTCAAGGCGGTCGGTGCGGCACTCGACTATTTTGCCCGCAACCGCGCTGCGCTGCTGGCCGAAAAAGCAGCACCCAACCAGGAGACGCCCCCATGACCCTGCAGGAATTCCGCACGCTTTTCAACAACGGCCTGTCGAAGCAGAACGCCGGTCTGGTGCAGCTGCTCGGCCTGTGCCCGCTGCTTGCCATCAGCACCACCGTGGTCAACGCCCTGTCGCTGGGACTGGCCACCATGCTGGTGATGGCGTCGGCCAGCGGCGCAGTGTCGGGCGTGCGTCTNNACCTTCTGATGAACGCCTTCGTGCATCCGCTGTATCTGGTGCTGGGGATTTTCATTCCGCTGATCACCACCAACTGCATCGTGCTGGCGCGCGCCGATGCCTTCGCCTCGAAGAACCGTCCGCTGCACAGCGTGGTCGACGCTGTCGCGATGGGCCTGGGACTCACCATGGTGCTGGTGGTGCTCGGCGGCATGCGCGAACTCGCCGGCCAGGGCACGCTGCTGTCGGGCCTCGATCTGGTGTTCGGCGCGGAGGCGAAGCAGTTCGTGCTGCACGTCGTGCCTGATTACCAGGGCTTCCTGCTTGCCATCCTGCCGCCCGGCGCCNNCGTCCATGCCGCCGCGCCGATGCCGGCATGAAGCCGCCGCTGAAGCGGCGCGTGCCGAAGCCGCGCAATCCCTACGTGTCGCTGGTGCTTGCGCGCAAGGCCGGCGAGCATGAAAAAACGCCGGGTGCCAAACGCCAGGCCGAGAAGCAGGCCTTGAAAAAGCGCCTCGCCGAACAGTGAGCCGGGCACGATGAATTCTGCCAAGCGCCGCGAAATCTTCAGCCGCCTGCGTGCGGCCAATCCGCACCCCACCACCGAGCTCGAATACACGACGCCGTTCGAACTGCTGGTGGCGGTCGTGCTGTCGGCACAGTCCACCGACAAGGGGGTGAACCTCGCCACGCGCAGGCTGTTTCCGGTGGCCCGCACACCCGAAGCGATCTNNCGCCGATTTCATCAGGACCATCGGCCTCTACAAGAGCAAGGCGAAGCATCTGATCGCCGCCTGCCGCATGCTGATCGACCTGCACGGCAGCCAGGTCCCGGCCGACCGCGCCGCGCTCGAGGCGCTGCCGGGCGTCGGACGCAAGACCGCCAACGTGATCCTCAACACCGCGTTCGGCCAGCCGACCATGGCGGTCGACACCCACATCTTCCGNNTTCAGAAAGCCGAAATGCGGCGAGTGCATCATCGCGGACCTGTGCGAATTCAAGGGCAAGACCTGGCCCGCCGCTGAAGAGGAGAAGAGGAAACGCGGCGCCCGAACCCTCGCCCCAACCCTCCCCCCGAACGGGGGAGGGGGCAAACGCCGCGCTGCGCGCGCCCGAACCGATTAACGATTGATGTTCAATCCCAGCCGCGACCAGGTTCGCCAGTTCTTCTTCGACGTGTGGGCAAAATACCGTGCCGGCCAGCCGCTGGCAGGCGCGGAGCAGCCGGCGCTGGATGCGGTGCTGGCGCACCCCGAATACCACGCCCTGCTCGATCAGCCGGATCGTTACAAGGCGCGGGATTACCTGCCCGAGGCCGGCGAAACCAACCCGTTCCTGCATCTTTCCATGCACCTGGCGATCAGCGAACAACTGTCGGTCGACCAGCCGCCGGGCATCCGCGAACGCTATCGACTGCTGCTGCAGCGCTACGGCAACGAGATGGACGCCCAGCACGACGTCATGGACTGCCTGGGGGAAATGATCTGGCAGGTGCAGCGCACCCAGACGGCATTCGATTCGGCGGCCTATCTGCGCTGCCTGGACCTCAAGCTCGGCAGGGCCTGACCGGCGCAGGCCGGCCTTCATTTTGTCGGGATTCTGTCGATATCCCTATTGGACGCCTGTTATGGGCATGGCCCTGCCCGTTCCGATGCGCCCTCCTCCACGGCCTTGGATCGCTCGGCTGCATCAGCCGAAGGCACAACACGTCTTGTTGTCATCGAGCATGGGCAGGATACGTATTCACAGCATCTGTGCACGCGTGCATTGGCTTCACGGAAACAGGTTGATTGATGACACAGCTTGAACAACTCAAACTCAGCGGGCAATTGCCCACGCCTCGCGGAGTCGCGCTGGCAATCCTTGAGTTGACCCAGCGCGAGAACGCGACGCTGAGCGAAATTGCCCGGGTGGTGCAGACCGACCCCGCGCTGTCCGGACGCCTGATCAAGCTGGCCAACGCCGCCTCGCACATCACCCGCCCGGTGGTGTCCGTGCAGGAAGCCGTGGTGCGCCAGGGGATGGCCACAGTGCGCCACCTGGCGCTGGGTTTCTCGCTGGTGGATCAGTTCCGCGACGGGACCTGCCAGGCATTCGACTATCAGGGCTACTGGTCGCATTCGCTGCTGATGGCGCTGAGCATGCAGGCGCTGGGCATGCGAGTGCACGTGGCCTCTGCCGACGAATTGTTCGTCTGCGGCCTGCTGGCGCAGGTCGGGAAGCTGGCGCTGGCAACCGTCTACCCCGATGAATACAGCAAGGTACTGGCGACGCTGCACGCCGACCCCGCTCAGCCGGCCATCGAACACGAACGGAAGCATCTGGAAATCGACCACGTCGAACTGGGCATCGTCATGATGACGGACTGGGGCATGCCCAGGGTCTTTACCGGGCCGCTTGCGTTCTACGAGGACGCCGCGCACCCGTGCTACCCCCACGATTCGCGCTCCAACAGCCTGATGCTGATGCTGCGCCTGTCGCATCGCCTGGCCGACCTCGGCCTGGCCAACGCCGATGTGCGTCCGAAACTGCTGAAGGAATGGATGACGCTTGCCGTCGAACTCGACATTCCGGCAGAGGCCGCCGGCGTCTTCATCGACGAAGNNACGCGGGAATGGGCCGAGCTGCTGAGGATTCCGGCCACCGTGCTGCCGTCGTTCGCCGAAATCTGCCACGGCCACCACGAGGGCGAGGACGCGGCGGAAAGCGACATGCCGCTGCGCATCGTGGTAGCTGACGGCAATGCCGTCAGCCGCCGCAACACCATGGCCTTGCTGGCCGAGGACAGCGAACACACCGTCTACCCTGCCGAAAACGGCAATGCCGCGCTGGCACTTGCGATGGAAGTCCTGCCTCACGTCATCATCGCACACGTCGATCTGCCGCTGCTCGACGGCCTGGAATTGTGCCAGGCCCTGCGTGCAACCGACGAAGGCCGCCGCATGCACATCCTGATGACGTCCGACGGGAACGGCGAGGAACAGCTGAATCGCGCCTACGAATCAGGCGCCGACGGCTACCTGCCCAGCACCCTCAGTGCCAAGGGCCTGCGCATCCGGCTGCGCGCCGCGCAGCGTCTGGCCCAGCTGCAGACCGACTGGGAGAAGGATCGCGCGCAATTGCGCCAGATCGCAGCGGAACTGGCGGTGGCCAACCGCCGGCTGGCCAACGCCGCGCTGACCGACCAGCTGACGGGTCTGCCCAATCGCCGCTCGGCGATGGACCAGCTGGAACAGGCCTGGAGTGCCGCGTCGCGTTCCGGGCAGGCGCTGTCGGTCATGGTGATCGACATCGATCATTTCAAGCACATCAACGACACCTATGGCCACGCCGCCGGCGACCGGGTGTTGCGCGAGGCAGCGTCCATCCTGCGCAGTTCGGCACGCCGCGAAGACAGCGTATGCCGCATCGGCGGCGAAGAGTTCCTGGTCATCTGCCCCAGCACCGACCTCAAGTCGACGCTACAGTCGGCCGAGCGTCTGCGCGCCAGCCTGAGCACGAAGCGGATGTCCCTCGGACAGGCGGAAAAAACCCTCACCATCAGCATCGGCGTGGCGACGCGCGAACCCGGCACCACCGACATCGATGCGCTGGTCAGCACGGCCGACCAGGCGCTCTATGCCGCCAAGGAGTCCGGGCGCAACCAGACCTGCACCCGGCAGCACATCCCGGTCCATTGAGCCCGGCCCACCCGCACCGCGAGCCGGCCGCACCCTGAGCGGCGGCCTACAGCGCGCGTGAAATCTTGCGTACTCCGTCATCCTCGGGGTGCGGCTCGCTATCGAAGCCCAGGGCTTCGACCAGCTTCAGCATGGGACGATTGGTTTTCAGCACTTCGCCTTCCATCACCTTCAGGCCCCGTGCGCGTGCCACGTCCATCAGCACATCCATGAGCTTGTGGCCGATCCCCTGCTTCTGCCACTGGTCGTTGACCACCAGGGCGAACTCGCAGGATTCCCCGTCCGGATTGACGGCATAGCGCGCCACGCCGAGCTCGATTTCGCGGCCGTCGATCGCGGTCAGCGCCAGCAGCGCCATTTCGCGCGTGTAGTCGATCTGGGTCAGGCGCGCCAGCGCGACCGGCGACAGCTCGCTCACCGTGTCCATGAAACGGAAATACTTGGTTTCCGCTGACAGGCTTTTCACGAAGCCCTGGGTCAGCTCGGCATCCTCCGGGCGGATCGGTCGGATCAGCACATTGTTGCCGCTGGGAAGCTGCCAGTGCGTCACCAGATGCGCCGGATAGGGATGGATCGCCATGTGGTCGTAGCGGTCGGCCGTCGGCACGCGCGGGGCGATGACGATTCGCGCATCCAGCGCCAGCGCACCGTGTTCGTCCACCAGCAGCGGGTTGATGTCCATTTCCGCCAGCCAGGGCAGTTCGCAGACCATCTCAGACAGCCGCAGCAGCACGTTCTCCAGCGCATCCATGTCGACCGGCGGACGATTGCGGAACGGCCCAAGCAGGGTCGCGGTACGCGTACGATTGATCAGGTCGCGTGCCAGATAGCGATTGAGCGGCGGCAGGGTCACCGCGCGATCCTGCAAGGCTTCGACATCGACGCCGCCGGCGCCGAACACGATCACCGGCCCCAGCACCGGGTCCGAGGTCATGCCCAGCAGCACTTCGCGCGCGTGCGGGCGAGTCACCATGGGTTCGACCACCATGCCGTCGAGCGTGGCGTCCGGTCGCAGGCGCTTGATGTCGGCGAGCATCTCGCCGAAGGCGGCGCGCACCGCCTGCCCGCTCGACAGCCCCAGGCGCACGCCGTTGACGTCGGACTTGTGGGTGATGTCCGGCGAGTTGATCTTCATCGCCACCGGGAAGCCCATCTGCTGCGCCATCAGCATCGCTTCCATCGGGTCGCGCGCGATCAGGGTCTGCGCGATCGGGATGCGGAAGGCCGACAACAGCGCCTTCGATTCCACCTCGTTCAGCAAATGGCGGCCGTGCGCCAGCGCGCTCTCGATGATCAGGCGCGCGCCTTCCACGTCGGGCTCGAGCTGCTGCGACAGCGGCCCCGGCGTCTGCATCAGCTGGCGCTGGTTTTCGTAGAACGCCGAGAGGAAGGAGAACACCTCGACCGCCGGTTCCGGCGTGGTGAAGTAGGGAATGCCGGCCTGCTTGAACAGGCGGCGGCCCTCGTGCACCTGCGCCTCGCCCATCCAGCAGGTCAGCACCGGCTTGCTCGAGGTCTTCGCCACGTCGACCACGGCTTCGGCCACTTCGGTCGGCCGCGTCATCGCCTGCGGTGTCAGCATCACCAGCACGCCGTCGACGTTGTCGTCGACCAGGCAGGCATCCACCGCCGTGCGATACCTCGCGGCCGTGGCATCGCCGATGATGTCGAGCGGATTGGACTGCGACCAGTTGGCCGGCAGTACAGCGTTGAGACCTGTAATCGTCGCCGGCGACAGCTCGGCCATGCGCACGCCCATGTCCACCGCGAGATCGGTGGCCATGACGCCGGGGCCGCCGCCGTTGGTGACGATGGCAAGCCGGTTTCCGGTGGGCCGGATGTGGGTGGCCAGCGCCCGCGCCGAAGCGAACAGCTGCAGGATGGTGTTGACCCGCACCACGCCGGCGCGCCGCACCAGCGCGTCGAACACCGCGTCCGATCCCACCAGCGCCCCGGTATGCGACTGCACCGCGCGGGCTCCGGTTGCGTGGCGCCCCACCTTGACCAGGACGACGGGTTTGAAGCGGGCGGTGGCGCGCAGCGCGCTCATGAAGCGGCGTGCGTCGCGAATGCCTTCGATGTAGAGCAGAATGCCCTTGGTCTGTGTATCGTAGGCGAGATAGTCGAGGATCTCGCCGAAATCCAGATCGGCCGACGCGCCGGTGGAAATCACGCTGGAAAAACCGATGCCGTTGGCTTCCGCCCAGTCCAGCATCGCGGTACACAGTGCACCGGACTGCGACACCAGCGCGAGGTCGCCGGACAGCGTCGCGCCCTGGCTGAAGGTCGCGTTCAGCCCGATCGACGGCCGCTGGATGCCCAGGCAATTGGGGCCGATGAAACGGATGCCATGCTTTCTGGCGACTGTCATCACGGCCTCTTCCAACGCCTCGCCCTTCGCGCCCACCTCACGAAAACCGGCCGACAGCACGATGGCATGGCGGATGCCGCGCTGTCCGCATTCCTCCATGATCTGCGCCACGGTCGGCGCCGGCGTCGCGATCAGCGCCAGTTCCGGGATGACCGGCAACTCGCTGGCGGAGGCATGGCAGCGCACGCCGAACACCGTCGCGTGCTTGGGATTGACCGGATAGACCTCGCCCTTGTAGCCGGCATTGCGCAGATTCCTGAACAGGATGCCGGCGACCGAGTCCTCGCGTTCGCTGGCGCCGAAGACCGCGATCGAGCGGGCATTGAACAGGGGATGCAGATAGTGTTGGGGCATGGCTTCTCAAATAGCGTTGTAGCGGCGATCCGCTCGGACCGGTGTCGGCCTATCCTAGGCCATCCCCCGTTACAGCGCCATCCTGCCGGGCTATAGTGGCCCCATTCCCTCAGCCGCCTCGCCATGCATACCGCCTATATCACCCACCCCAGCTACCTCCTGCACGACATGGGCGCCTGGCATCCGGAAAGCCCCATGCGCCTGCGCGCCATCGACGACCGCCTGCATGCCGCCCACCTGTTCGATTTTCTGGCGCATCGCGAAGCGCTGCCGGCTACGCGCGAACAGCTGCTGCGGGTGCACGACGCCGCCTACATCGACGCCATCGAAGCTGCGTCGCCCCGCGAAGGCTTTCACGCGCTGGACTCCGACACCGGCATGAACCCGCACACCCTGGATGCCGCCTTCCACGCCGCCGGCGGCGCCGTCATGGCCGTGGACCTGGTGCTGCGCGGCGAGGTGAACAACGCCTTCGTCGCCTGCCGCCCGCCAGGCCATCACGCCACCCGCAACCAGGCCATGGGCTTCTGCCTCTTCAACAACGTCGCCGTGGCCGCCGAGCACGCGCTCGAACAGCACGGACTGGAACGGATCGCCATCGTCGACTTCGATGTCCATCACGGCAACGGCACCGAGGACATCTTCCGCGACAACCCGCGCGCGATGCTCTGTTCCACTTTTCAGCATCCCTTCTATCCGCACTGCGGCGCCGACACCGCCAGCGACCACATCGTCAACGTTCCGCTGCCCGCCGGCACCACCGGCTCCGCCTACCGCGATGCCTTCACCGCCCGGATCATGCCGCGCCTGGAAGCCTTCCGCCCGCAGATGCTGTTTTTTTCCGCCGGCTTCGACGGCCACCGTGAAGACGATATGGCGCAGTTCGGGCTGGTCGAAGCGGATTACGCCTGGATCACCGAGCAGGTGATGGGCGTGGCTGCACGTCACGCCGAAGGCCGCATCGTCTCGGTGCTCGAAGGCGGCTACGACCTCAGCGCCCTGGGGCGCAGCGTGGCGGCGCACATCAAGACGCTGGCGGACCTGTGAATCGCGCTTCGCGGAACCAGCCGGCAAACGTCCGCAGGTCTGGACACGCGTTCAGCAGGTGACGAGGTCGGTGTGTCCGAAGCCTTTGGCGTAATCGAGCACGGAAATGACCGTCGGCGTCACGCGGAAGATCCGGACGTCCTCCGCTGTCGGCATCGGCATCGGGACGGCGATCTGTTCAGGATATTTCAGCGGAAACATGCGCAGGATCCTGTTCGCTTCGTCCGGATCGACGACCGCCTGTGCGTGCGCTGCCATCGACAGGCCGGTGATCGCCATCAGATCCGGCGTGTCGTGATCGATGGCCAGCGACACCCGGTCATCCCGCGCCAGATTCGCTGCCTTCTGACTGTCCGGACCGCAGAGGAAATAGAGGGTGAGACCTTCGTTCACGTAGCCGACGGTCGTCGCCTGCGGCCAGCCATCCGGTCTTAGCGTGGCAATCGTCATGATCCGGTGCTGATCCAGCAGCGCCAGAATCGTGTTTCTAATGGCTTCGTCCATCTGCTGTCTCCATCGATTGCGTGCGATTCAATGCTCCCTGCCTCTGTTGAGTCTAGGAAAAAACGGCCCCAGGCACACCATAAAAAAACGGGCGCGGCCTACGCCGCGNNGTACTTCAGGGTCAGCCCCTTCTGCTTGGAGAAATACATCGCCAGATCGAGCATGTCGGCGTCGGACAGGTTCTGCACCTGGCCTGCCATCAGCGGATTATTGCGCTTGCCCGACTTGTAGTCCTTGAGGGCGTGATACAGGTAATCGCGATTCTGGCCTGCCAGCTTGGGGAAGGAGGCAATGCTGCTGACGCCGTCCGCACCGTGGCACGCGGCACACGCGGTCGACTTGGCCTTGCCGGCTTCATAGTCGCCCTTGGCGTGAACCGGCAGAGAAAAACCCAGCGCAAGCGTGGCGAGGATGATCAATGTCTTTTTCATGATGGTGTCTCCTCCTTCAATCGGCCGGGCCGCTGTACGACGACGCGTAATAGGCCGCCAGATCTTCCATGTCCTGTTCGGACAGGCTGCCCGCGATGCCCTTCATGCTGGGATGGCTGCGTTCGCCGCTCTTGTAGGCCTTGAGCGCCGCAACGATATAATCGGCATGTTGTCCGCCGAGCTTGGGAACGCTGTATACGCTGGGATAGGCGGTACGCCAGCCGGCGATGCCGTGGCAGCCGGCACACATCGAGGTTTTGACTTGCCCGGCCTTGGGATCGCCCGCCGCCTGAACCGGCAGGGCCAGCACCAACAGCACGGACGCGCACAGCGTCATCGTGGTGGTTTTCATCTTCCTCACTCTCTCTGGTTGAGTTGTCGTTAGACCCCGTCTGACGCAGGGTTTGAGGCCGATTATAAAATGGGCAGCCAGCCTGGCGAACAACTAGCGCGGAAAAAATCCTTTTATACCAATGAGTTATAGTATTATTCGCTAATATGCTACTGGAGTCTGCATGATCGATCTCAAGGCCTGTCCGCTCTGGCTATACCGCCTGCTGCCTTTCCTGCGCTGGTGGCCCAATGTCACGTCGCACACCTTCAAGGCCGACAGCGTTGCCGCGCTCACCGGTGCGATGGTCGTGCTGCCGCAGGCAGTCGCGTTTGCAACCATCGCCGGCCTGCCGCCGGAATACGGACTCTACGCGGCGATGGTGCCCGCCATCGTGGGCGCGCTATGGGGGTCGAGCTGGCATCTGGTGTCGGGCCCGACGACCGCGATCTCGATCGTGGTGTTCGCCTCGATCAGCCCGCTGGCCGAGCCCGGCAGCCCGCAGTTCATCGGCCTGGTGCTCACGCTCACGCTGCTGACCGGCCTGATCCAGCTGGCGATGGGCCTGGCGCGGCTGGGCGCGCTGGTCAACTTCATCTCGCACACTGTGATCATCGGCTTCACTGCCGGCGCGGCCATCCTCATCGCCGCCAGCCAGATCAAGAACTTCTTCGGGCTCGATATGCCGCGCGGCGCGCACTTCCACGAGGTGCTGATCCAGTTTGGCTCGCACATCGCCGACATCCAGCCCTGGGTGCTGACAGTGGGCGTGCTCACGCTGGTGTCGGGGGTGCTGGCCAAACGCTATCTGCAGAAACTACCCTACATGATCGTCGCCATGGTGGCCGGCAGCGTGGTGGCAGCCCTGCTCAATGCGCAATTCGGCGCAGAACACACCGGCATTCAGACTGTCGGTGCGCTGGTGGCGTCGTTTCCGCCGTTCTCCGTACCTGATTTCTCGTTCACCGCGATCCAGCAGACCCTGTTCCCCGCCACCATCATAGCGATCCTCGCGCTCACCGAAGCGGTTGCAATCGCACGCTCGGTCGCGATCAAATCCGATCAGCGCATCGACAGCAACCAGGAGTTCGTCGGCCAAGGCCTGTCCAACATCGCCGGCAGCTTCTTCTCCGGCTATGCCTCCAGCGGATCGTTCAACCGCAGCGGCGTGAATTACGCCTCGGGCGCCAAGACGCCGCTTGCCGCCGCGATGTCGGCCGTTTTTCTGCTGCTGATCGTGCTGCTGGTTGCGCCGCTCGCAGCCTATCTGCCGGTGCCGTCGATGGCGGCCATCCTGTTCATCGTGGCGTGGGGCCTGATCGATTTCCACCATATCGGCGAAATATTCAAGCGCCACAAGCGCGAGCGGATCATTCTCGCGCTCACCTTCATCGGCACCCTGATCGACCTGGAAAAAGGCATTTTTCTCGGCATCCTGGTGTCGCTGCTGTTCTATCTCTACCGCACTTCGCAGCCGTCGATCCGCGAACTGGTGCCGTCCGCTGCCGGCCGCGAAAATCCGCGCCGCAAGTTCGTGCCGCGCGACGACAACAACCCCGGCTGCCCGCAGCTGACCATGCTGCGCGTCGAAGGCTCGATCTTTTTCGGCGCGGTCGAGCATGTGCAGAAATTTTTCCGCAACGTAGACGAGGCCGATCCGCAGAAAAAAAGCCTGCTGCTGACCGCGCGCGCGATCGGCATGATCGACCTGGCCGGCGCTGAAATGCTGGCCAAGGAGGCCACGCGCCGGCGCCGGATCGGAGGGGGCTTGTATCTGGTGGGGGTGCAGCCGGACCTGTGCGAAATGCTGCGCCGCAGCGGCCAGGTCGACACCATCGGCGAGGATCAGATTTACCGCCACAAGGGCGACGCCATCCAGGCAATCTATCCGCGGCTCGACAACGAAATCTGCCGTCGCTGCACGGCGCGCGTCTTCCATGAATGCAACATCGCGCTGCCGGACGGCACGCCGCGAGAGGTCGCGGACAAGGCCCTTCAGTAAGCGGGTACCGACCGCGCGCGTCGCCATGACCACGGCGGCGTCGGTGCGGCGTCCTGCCAGAGTCCGCGCCGCTCGCGCTTCGCCTCGCGCTGCAAGGTCCGCAGCGCATCGTCCGCCCTGCGTGACGACGCCCAGGCATGGCCGCGCTTCACCAGTTCCGCATTCACCTGAATCGATCCCACCGCGAGCGTGCCCAACTTGCGGCCATAGCGATCGGTGGCGGCGATCTCAAGCGTCGCGCGCTGCTTCAGCGCGATATCCCTGAGTGCCCGGGTCGCTGCTTCGCCATGAGGCTGGTCGGACTCGGGCGCGTCGATGCCGGTGAGGCGCACCTTCATGAACGCGCGCGACGAGGGGTGATAATGATTCGGCTTGAACAGCACGGTGTCGCCGTCGATCACCACGATCACGACGCCGGACAGCGTTTCCGCCCACGCCGCACCGCCGGCGAGCAGCAGGGCCAGCGCCAGGACTGCCCGAAGGGCGAGTACCCGCAAGGGGTACGCCGGCGGGTTCCCCGCTGCTACGCAGCGACCCTTCCGCAGTGTCCGGCGGCGCAGGCTTTGCGGGCCCCTCGCGAACAGCAGCCTCACCCGGCGAGCATCTCCGCGGCATGCTGCCGCGTCGTCGCGGTGATCTTGAGTCCGCCCAGCATGCGCGCGACCTCCTCCACCCGCGCCTCAGCATCCAGCGATTCGATGTTGGATGTCACCAAGCCGCCATGGGCCTGCTTGGCCACCCGCAGATGCCGGGTGCCGCGCGCCGCCACCTGCGGCAGGTGGGTGATGACCAGCACCTGCCGGGTCTCGCCCAGCTTCGCCAGCCGTCGCCCGACCGCTTCGGCCACGCTGCCGCCGATGCCGACGTCGACCTCGTCGAAGATCAGCGTCGGCACCCCGGCCACACCGGACAGCGCGGTCTGGATCGCCAGGCTGATGCGCGACAGCTCGCCGCCCGAGGCCACCTTGCCCAGCGGCCCCGGCGGCAGTCCGGGATGGCTGGCGACGAGAAAGCTGACATCTTCCAGTCCGTGCGCACGCGGCTCGCTGACCGGTTGCAGTTGGATATCGAGATGGCCGCCGGCGAGCGCCAGCTCGTGCNNCGCCAGACGCGCCTCGAACTTCTCCAGAAGATCGGCCAGCGCCTCGGGCTGCACGCGGTGCTTGCGCGCAAGCCGGTGCATGTCGGCGAGCAGGCGGTCGAGCTCGCTCAGGCGTTCAGGATCGAGGTTCAGATTGTCGGCGTAGCGGCGCAGCGCATGCACCGCTTCGGCGAGGTCGGCGCTGGCCGAGTCCAGCAGCGTGGCGACCTCCTTCAGGCTGTCGTCGACGGCCTGCATGGCGTCGAGCCGCGCACTCATTTCGCCGAGCTGGCCGGACACGGCCGACTCGCCGTCGTTCAGGCCCTCGATCAGCGCATGGCTGCCTTCGAGCAGCGTGGTGACATGCGCCAGCCGCGCGTGCTCGGTCTGGATCTCGTCCCAGCGTGCGAGGTCGTCGCCCAGCGCGCGCAATTCCTCTCTCGCCAGCGTCAGGCCTTCGCGTTCGATCTGCCGCGCCTGGCCGTGGGTTTCGGCCGCCAGCCGGCGCTGCCGTGCGGCCTGCCAGGCGTGCCAGGCGTCGCTCACGGCTATGGCCTGCGCTTGCGCGCCTGCATAGGCGTCGAGCACCTCGCGCTGGGTCTGCGGACGCAGCAGCGCGTGATGCGCGTGCTGGCCATGGATGTCGAGCAGGAATTCGGCGGCCTCCTTCAATTGCTNNGAAGGCACGCGAGCGGCCGCCGGCCTCGATCACGCGACGCAGGATCAGCGTGCCGTCGTCCTGAGCAAAACCGGCTGCGTCAAGCCAGGCTGCCAGCTCAGGCAGGTTCTCGATCGCAAACCCGGCGGAAATTTCGGTGCGCGGCGCACCGCCGCGCACCACGCCGCCTTCGGCGCGGTCGCCCAGCGCCAGCGCCAGCGCGTCGACCAGGATGGATTTGCCGGCACCGGTCTCGCCGGTCAGCACGGTCAGCCCCGGCNNCGATTCGACCAGCAGGTAGTTGCGGATGGAGAGATGCGACAGCATGAGAATGCGTGGTTAAGGCGTGTCAAGAAACCGTAGCGAGCGCAGCAGGCTTATTCACGAACCTAAAGTTTCTTGCCCCAATGCAGCTTTTGCCGCAGGGTGTCGTAATAGCTGTAGGAATGCGGATGCAGCAGGGTGACCGGGCGGCTGGCGCGAGTGATCCACACGTGGTCGCCGGCCTGCAGGTCGAAATAGTGCTGGCCGTCGAAGTGCACGCGCGCGTCGTCGGCGTGGGTCAGGTGGAGCTCGATGCGCGAATGGCTGCTCACCACGATCGGTCGCGCCGACAGCGTGTGCGGACAGATCGGCACCAGCGCCACCGCTTCCAGCGTGGGATGCACGATGGGGCCGCCTGCCGACAGCGCATACGCCGTGGTGCCGGTCGGGCTGGTAACCACCAGGCCGTCGGCACGTTGACTGTAGACGAATTCGCTGTTGATCGAGATTTCCAGGTCGATCAGGCGGCCCGAGCCGCCCTTGCCGACCACCACGTCGTTGAACGCGGTGGCCTCGAACACGCGCTCGCCGCCGCGGCGGATCTGCCCGTTGAGCAGGATGCGTTCTTCCGCCACGTACTGGCCGCTGAGGATTTCCGCCACCGCGCCATACATGTCTTCGATCGTGATGTCGGTAAGAAAGCCGAGCCGCCCCTGGTTGATGCCGATCAGGGGGGCGCCGTGCGGCGCCAGTTCGCGCGCGATCGACAGCATGGTGCCGTCGCCGCCGAGCACCACCACGGCATCACTGTCGGCCGCCAGATCGTGCAGGGAGCGGGTGGGAAAATCCGTGACGCCGAGGTGTTCTGCAGTCTGGATGGCGAGGAGCACGTCGTGGCCGCGCTTTCGCAGGAATTCCCCCAGCGCGCGCACGGAAATCTCCATGCCCTGGTTGTCGTGCTTGCCGACGAGGCCGACCGTTTGGAATGGTGTTTGCATGAGGGGCGATTATATAGGCGAGATACACGTTCCAAGATGCAAGTGATTCGGGGCTGGACGGTAAGCCGCCCGTCTGGCCGATCCTTGAAACTTGCACCTTGCAACTTGAGTCTCTTGTACCTTGGGTCTTGTATCTTGCCCCTATAATCTGTCCATGCTCAACGACCGCGCCCGCATCCTGCTGAAAACCCTGGTTGAACGCTACATCAGCGAAGGTGAACCCGTGGGCTCGCGCACCCTGTCGAAGCACGCCGGACTGGATCTGTCGCCGGCCAGCATCCGCAACATCATGGCCGATCTCGAGGACATGGGCTTCGTCGCCAGCCCGCATACCTCGGCCGGCCGGGTGCCGACGCCGCGCGGCTACCGCTTCTTCGTCGACACGCTGCTGACGGTACGGCCGCTGGAGCAGAGCGCAGTCAACCAGCTCGAAAGCAGCCTGACGCCGTCAGACCCGCAGCGCCTGATGACGGCCGCGTCCACCCTGCTGTCCGACCTCAGCCAGTTCGCCGGGCTGGTGATGACGCCGCGCCGCAGCCCGGCGTTCCGCCAGATCGAATTCATGAGCCTGTCGGACAAGCGCATCCTGCTCATCATCGTCACCATGGAAGGCGAGGTCGAAAACCGCGTCATCGTTGCCGACACGCCCTACAGCGCCTCTGCGCTGACCGAGGCGGCCAACTTCTTCAACCAGAACTTCGCCGGCTTCACCTTCGACCAGGTGCGCGGCAAGCTGCGCGACGAGCTCGGCCGCATGCGCGACGACATCACCCGCCTGATGGCCGCCGCGGTGGACGCCGGCAGCCAGGCGCTCGACGCCAGCCAGGAGAACGTGGTGGTCTCCGGCAGCCGCAAGCTGCTTGACGTGCAGGAGCTGTCCAGCAACATGGGCAGCCTGCGCCGCCTGTTCGACGCCTTCGAGCAGAAGACCGGCCTCTTGCAGTTGCTCGACCAGTCCCGCACCGCCGCCGGGGTGCAGATCTTCATCGGCGGCGAATCGGAGCTGCTGCCGCTCGACGAATGCAGCCTCGTCACCGCGCCCTATTCGGTCGACGGTCAGGTGGTCGGCACCCTCGGCGTCGTCGGTCCCACCCGCATGGCCTACGAACGCGTGGTGCCGATCGTCGACATCACCGCCAAACTTCTATCGAGCGCGCTGTCGCATCACAGATGAAATATTTCAAGGAACCCGAGCACACCCACGGGCAACAGGCGCGCACCGGCATCCTGCTGGTCAATCTCGGCACCCCCGAGGCACCCACGGCCAAAGCGCTGCGCCCCTACCTCAAGCAGTTTCTGTCCGATCCGCGCGTGGTGGAAATCCCGCGCGTCGTATGGTGGCTGATTCTCAACGGCATCATCCTCAACACGCGGCCGAAGAAATCCGCTGCGAAATACGCTTCGATCTGGACCGCCGACGGCTCGCCGCTGAAAGTCCACACCGAGAGGCAGGCCAAACTGCTGAAGGGCTGGCTGGGCGAAAAACTCGCCAGCCCCTTCATGGTCGAATACGCGATGCGTTACGGCAATCCGTCGATTCCCGACACGCTGGCCGGAATGAAGGCGGCCGGCTGCGACCGCATCCTGATTCTGCCGGCGTATCCGCAGTACGCCGCCTCCAGCACCGCCACCGCATTCGACGACGCCTATGCCTGGCTGCAAAAAACACGCAACCAGCCGGCGCTGCGCACCGTGAAGCACTACCACGATCACCCCGCCTACATTCACGCGCAGGCCTCCAACATCCGCGACTACTGGCAGATGCATGGCCGTCCCGACGTGCTGGTGATGAGCTTTCACGGCGTGCCGCGCTACACCCTCGACAAGGGCGACCCCTACCACTGCGAATGCCGCAAGACCGGACGCCTGCTGGCGGGGGCGCTCGGCCTCGAACCCGGTCAGTTCCGCCTCACCTTCCAGTCGCGCTTCGGCCGCGCCGAATGGCTTCAGCCCTACACCGACAAGACGCTGGAAGAACTCGGCCGCGAAGGCGTGGGGCGCGTCGACGTGGTCGCGCCGGGCTTCACGGCCGACTGCCTGGAAACGCTGGAGGAGCTGGCGATGGAAGGCCGCGCCAGTTTCATCGGGACGGGCGGCAAGGAATTCCACTACATCCCCGCGCTCAACGAACATCCGCAATGGATCGCCGCGCTCGGCCGGATCGCGCTCGACAACCTGGGTGGCTGGGTCAGCGACACCTGGGATCGCGATGCCGACGAACAGGCGCGTCAGACCAGCAAGCGTCTGGCGCTGGACCTGGGCGCGCGCAGCTGAAAAACCGCATTTAAAAAATACCCATTCTGCAGGCGCAAAAACCGCGCTATATAAGCCCTTGCTTGTTGACAGGGCTTTGCAGCTCTTCCAGCATGGTACGTATGGACTGGCAGCCATTCTGGCCCGCCCGGACCATGGCTTGCGGGCCGTCACCGCTCTCGTTGTCGTTATCCCTGGAGACGTCTATGACCAAAAAAATCACCCTGGCGATCGTCGGCCTTGCCGGCCTCGCCCTCTCCGGCATTGCCGGCGCTGCGGACATCCATACCCAATCGATCGCATCCACCTGCATGTCCTGCCACGGCCCCGGCGGCAAGAGCCAGGGGGCCATCCCCAGCCTGGCGGGACTGGACAAGGAATATTTCGTGAAGTCGATGAAGGACTTCAAGGCCGGCACGCGCGCCGCGTCCATCATGAAGCGCCACGCTAACGGATACACCGACGCCGAAGTCGAAGCCATGGCCGCCTATTTCGCCGGCCTGAAGTGACCCATCGAGGAGACAAGAACATGACACTCAATCGTCGCGATTTTCTGAAGGTTTCCGGAGCAGGTGCAGCGGCAGCGCTCACCGGCTGCGCCACGACCGCATCCAGCGCCCGCCCCCATGTCGTCGTGGTCGGCGCCGGCTTCGGCGGCGCCACCTGCGCCAAGTATCTGCGCCAGTGGGGCCCCAACATCGACGTCACCCTGATCGAGCCGAACGACAAGTTCGTCTCCTGCCCGATTTCCAACTGGGTGCTGGGCGGCCTGCGGACGATGGACGACATCACCCACGGCTACGACAATCTGCCCAGGCACGGCATCAAGATGGTGAAGGACAGCGTCGTCGCCATCGACCCCGCCAAGCGCTTCGTCAAGACCCGCAGCGGCGCCAGCATCGCTTACGATCGCCTGGTGCTCGCCCCCGGCATCGAAATTCTCACCGGCACGGTCAAGGGCTTCAACGAGGCCGAAACGACCGGCAAGGTCGTCCACGCCTGGAAGGCCGGCCCGCAGACCGCATTGCTGAGGAAGCAGCTCGAAGCCATGCCCGACGGCGGCACCTTCGTCATGTCGGTGCCGGCGGCACCCTACCGCTGCCCGCCCGGCCCCTACGAGCGCGCGTGCATGGTGGCGAACTACTTCAAGCAGGCCAAGCCGAAGTCCAAGATCATCCTGCTCGACGGCAACCCCGACGTGGTTTCCAAGAAGCCCCTGTTCACCGACGCCTGGAACACCCTGTACCCGGGCATGCTCGACTACCGCCCCAACAACGCCCCGCTCGCGGTGGACGGCAGCAAGATGACCGTCACCACCGAGTTCGACGACGTCAGGGGCGATGTGCTGAACGTCGTGCCCAGGCAGCGCGCAGGCGAGCTCTGCGCTATGGCCGGCGCCCGCAACGACAGCGCCGGCAACTGGTGCGCAGTGAACTTCACCACCTTCGAATCGACCACCGTGCCCAACGTCCACATCATCGGCGACTCGGTGCTGTCCAGCCTGCCGAAGTCCGGGCACATGGCCACCAACATGGCCAAGATCTGCGCCGCAGCCATCGTCGAACTGCTGGCAGGCCGGCAGCCCGACCCCATCCCGGTCGTCGCCAACACCTGCTACTCGGCCACGTCTTCCTCGACGTCCGGCTACGTCGCCAACGTGTATCGCTTCGAAGCCGGCAAGGGCTACGTCAGCGCGCCCGAAGGCGGCGCCACGCCGAAGGGCGACGCGCTCAACTTCACCTACAATGAATCGTGGGCGAAGAACATCTGGGCCGAAGTGCTGAGTTGATCGCGGGTTGTTGCTGGAAATTTAAGAACGGGGCTGCCGCCCCGTTTCTTTTGCCTGGGTGTTTCCGAGCGTTCGGCTGCCTACCGGGCCTGTCTTCCGGAACGGGCCAGCAGATAGGCCTTGAGCGCGACTGCCTGGTTGTGCTCGGTGTCATGCGCGGAATACAGCAGCATCAGCCGCCCTTTCGCCGCAGCCTCCCGAAGTATCGCCACCGCCTCGGCCTGACGATCCAGCTCCTGGGCATAGCGCACCCTGAAGGCCTCCCACTTAGAGGGCTCATGGGCGAACCACTTACGCAATTCCGTACTCGGCGCCGCGTCCTTCAGCCAGAGATCGGCCTTGACCGCTTGTCTGCTCATCCCGCGCGGCCACACCCGGTCGACCAGAACCCGGTAGCCGTCGTGCGGGTCGGCGGGATCGTACACGCGCTTCGTCTGGATATCCGGCATCGCAGGAATACTCGGATCGTATTGTCCCCAGTCTAGGAAATCGAATGCGGAACGTAGCTCAAGCCCGCTCGTACACCACAAAGTCAAAGCCGATTGCATCGCCCTTCTCGCCCGTGTGCGACTCGCGCGTGACTTCCCGGAACGCGCTGCGGTCGTACTCCGGAAACCACGCGTCGCCCGTCGCCTCGATGTCGACTTCAGTCAGATACAGGCGATCGGCCAGCGGGATCGCCTGCGCGTAGAGCTCGGCGCCGCCGATGAAGAAAATCTCGTCGGCGTCCTCGCACAAGGCGATGGCGGCGGGGATGGAGGCGGCGACGAGGCAGCCTTCCGGCTTGTAGTCGGGATTGCGGGTGATGACGATGTTGGTGCGCCCGGGCAGCGGGCGGCCGAGCGACTCGAAGGTCTTGCGGCCCATCAGGATGGGGTGGTTGAGGGTCAGCGCCTTGAAGTGAGCAAGGTCTTCCGGCAGACGCCAGGGCAGGCGGTTTTCGATGCCGATGACACGGTTCTTTGCCAGTGCCGCAATGACGCTGACGCGCGGCTTCTTCAGCACGCTCATACCGCCACCGGCGCCTTGATTGCCGGGTGCGGGTCGTAGCCGCTCAGGGTGAAGTCCTCGAAGCGGAACGCGAAGATGTCCTTCACGTCCGGGTTCAGCGTCATGGTCGGCAGCGGGCGCGGCGCGCGGCTCAGTTGCTCGCGCGCCTGGTCGAGGTGATTGAGATACAGGTGCGCATCGCCCAGGGTGTGGACGAAGTCGCCGGGCTTCAATCCCGTGACCTGCGCCATCATCAGCGTGAGCAAGGCATAGCTGGCGATGTTGAACGGCACGCCGAGGAAGAT
>DONB01000064.1 GCA_003510325.1 Thiobacillus sp.
CCAGCCCGCGACCGGCAGCAGCAGCAACAGCCAGTAGGGATGCGCCAGTTCAAGCCCCCGCGGCAACGCCCATTCAAGCATGGCGTCTCCACGGGCGCGCGCGTTCACACAAACGCATTACGACGGCGAAACCATCGGACTGCGGCGGCCCAAACCGCACCTGCTCCAGCGTCTTCGCCCNNAAAACGCGTGCGCGCCCAGGCGTCGAGCCGGGTGGCCAGCGCCGACGGCGTGCCCTGTTGTTGCGCTGCTGCAGCGGCGATCGCTTGCAGAGCGCGCACTGGGCGGCGGCGATGCCACAGCAACGCGAGCAGCATGACGCAGGCCACACATGCCAGCCCCACGGCGACCCACAACCACAGGCTGTGGCCAGCCGGCGCCGCCATGGCAGGCGCGGCCGGCACGATGATGTCGGCCAGTTCGTTGCGCGGGTCAGCCATGGGCGAGTAAAGCGACCAGATCGTCGGTGTCGCTGTCCACATGCTGATGGCGCACCCCGGCGCGGGCCAGGCGCGCAGCCTGCGCCGCCAGACGGTCGGCCAATGCCGTGCGGACGGCATCGCGCACCGCGGCCTGCGCGGTGTCGAGCCACACCTGCTGGCCGCTCGCCATGTCGTGAAAGCACGCCGCTCCCATCTCCGGCAGGACGCGCTCGGCGGCGTCGACGATCTGGATCGCCCACACGTCAAAACGCGTGGCCAGCCGCGCCATTAGCGTCTGATGAGCGTCGGCCAGCCAGGCGAAATCGCTGATCAGCACCAGCCGCGCGCCGCGCGGCAGACTCGCTTCCAGCGCGGCGAGGCGGTCGGCATGGTGCAGGAAATCGGTCGGCGCCGGGTCGCTGAGCGGCGGACACGGCGCGGCTGCCTGTTCGATCAGCGCGAGCGCCGCCAGGCGGCCATGGCGCGTGGGCAGGCTTTCATCCTGCGCATCCCACAGCGTGGCGCCGATGACGCCGTTGTGCCCGGCGGCGGCGAACGCCAGCACCGTCGCCACCCGTGCGGCCTGGGCGGCCTTGAGCCGGCGGCGCGTGCCGAAGCGCATCGTCGCGCCGCGATCGACCACCAGGTGCACCAGCGGCTGGCGCTCCTCGCGGTAGATTTTCAGGTGGGCGCGGCCGGTGCGCGCGGTGGTGCGCCAGTCCATGTCGCGGATGTCGTCACCCGGGCTGTACAGGCGCGATTCCTCGAAATCCAGCCCGCGGCCCAGCCAGCGCGACGCCCAGTCGCCGGCATGGTGATCGTGCACCTCGCGCACAGGCAATGTCGCCAGCAGGCTGGCCTGCCCTGCCAGCGCGGCCAGGTCGGCCGCCGCGATCAGCGGGGCGTGGACCGAGGCCGGCGTGTCGGGCTGCGCGCGCAAGCGGACCAGGCGCTTCACGCGATCGATTTTCACCCGTAGCCGCATCACGGCGCGAGCATCGCCTCAAGCAGGCCAGCGATGAAGGTGTCGCGGTCGAGTTTCAGCAAACGCGCGTCGAGGCTCAACGTGATGCGGTGACGCAGGCAGTCGGCCGCGAGATCGCGCACGTCGTCCGGCGTGACGTAATCGCGGCCCTGCAGATACGCCGCGGCCGCCGACGCATGCAGCAGCGCGAGCGACGCGCGCGGGCTGGCGCCTATCTCCACCGCGTTGGCCCAGTCGGCGCGCCAGTCGCCCGGCGCACGGGTGGCGCGGACCAGGGCGACGATGTAGCGCTCGACCTCATCCGACACGTGGACCTTCTGCACCTCCGCGCGCGCCGCCAGCACGGTGGCGGTATCGATCACCGCCGTCACCGGTGCATGGCCGCCGCTGGCCGCATGCGCGCGGTCGCGGCGCAGGATGTCGAGCTCTTCCTGATCGCTCGGGTAGTCCAGCGCCACATGCAGGAGGAAACGATCCAGCTGCGCTTCCGGCAGCGGATAGGTGCCGGCCTGCTCCAGCGGATTCTGCGTCGCCATAACCATGAACAACGGCGGCAACGGGCGCGTCACACCCCCCACCGTGATCTGGTGTTCCTGCATCGCTTCCAGCAGCGNNGTGATAGATATCGGTGCCGGTGAGGTCGCCCGGCAGCAGATCGGGGGTGAACTGGATGCGGCGGAAACTGCCATGGATGGCGGCGGCGAGCGTCTTCACCGCGGTCGTCTTGGCCAGTCCCGGCAGGCCCTCCACCAGCACGTGGCCGTCGGCAAGCAGGCCGATCACCAGGCGGTCGAGCAGGCTGTCCTGGCCGACGATGACGCGCGACAACGCTTGGCGCAGTTCAAGGATGCGGGCTTGATTCGACATGGCCATTCCAATCGTAGAAAGGCCGCACCTTAACGAGGCAGTTTTGCACCGGCAATGGTTACTAAGGCCTAATTCGAAAAAGTTCAGGCTTGACCGGATTGATAGCGCGAGTAACGGGGAAATGTTATTTCGCAATTATCGATTTTCAATATTGAAATTCGATATAATGAATTTCTATGTCTTCAGCCAAGGAGTTCAGCCATGAAAAAATTTACCGTCGTCGCAGCGACCTTTGCGATTGTTTCGATCACTAATGCGCTTGCCGACACCTCCGAGGCAGAACTCACAACCGCAGCCCCCGCCATGAATGACGCCTATACGCCAGGTTTCGAGCCAAAGCACTAAGCCCCCATATGTTTAGCAAGACACTGACTTCCGAACCTACACCCTCACTAATCCACGAGTCGGGAAAGCGAACTCCCGCGTGGTCGGTGTTCCTTATTTTTCTGCGTTTGGGACTGACCTCATTCGGCGGCCCTATCGCGCACTTGGGCTACTTCCGCGAGGAGTTTGTGACGCGCCGCCGCTGGCTCACGGAACGCAGCTATGCGGACTTGGTGGCGCTCTGCCAATTCCTGCCGGGGCCGGCAAGCAGCCAGGTCGGCATTGCCCTGGGTCTGTCCCGCTCGGGCTACGCTGGGGCGCTGGCTGCCTGGGCGGGGTTCACACTGCCTTCGGCGATTGCCCTGACCCTGTTCGCGCTGGGTATTTCCCGCTACGGCGATGCCATCTCGCCGGGAGCACTGCACGGTCTGAAAGTGGTGGCGGTCGCCGTGGTCGCCCAGGCGGTGTGGGGCATGGCGCGCAACCTGTGCCCGGACGTACTGCGCGTCACGCTCATGGCAATCGCCGCGTGCATCGTCCTGTTTGTGCCGTCCGCGTGGGGACAGGTCGGCGTGATCGCCGCCGCGGGTATCGCAGGCCTGTTGTTGTTCAAGCCCGCGCGGATTGTCGAACACGATCCGCTACCGATCACGGTCGGCCACCGGGCCGGGGTACTCTGGCTGTCTCTGTTCTTTGCCCTGCTGCTTGGTCTGCCGGTCTTGGCTCAACTGTTGCCAAGTCAAACCCTGTCAATGGTGGATGCCTTCTACCGTGCCGGATCACTGGTATTCGGTGGGGGTCACGTTGTGCTGCCGCTGTTGCAGGCCGAAGTGGTACCGTCAGGATGGGTCAGCAATGAAGCCTTCCTCGCCGGGTACGGAGCCGCGCAGGCGGTGCCCGGTCCCTTGTTCACCTTCGCCGCATTTCTTGGTGCCTCGATGAGCGCTACACCTTCCGGCTGGATCGGCGGCTTGATCTGTCTGGTGGCGATCTTCTTGCCATCGTTTCTGCTAGTTGTCGGGGCGCTGCCATTTTGGGAGCGGCTGCGCCGCAACGTGCGCACGCAAGCGGCGTTGGCCGGTGTCAATGCAGCCGTGGTGGGCCTGCTGCTGGCCGCGCTCTATCAGCCAGTATGGACGAGCGCGATCCATCAACAGCAAGACTTCGGCTTGGCGCTGGTAGCCCTTGTCGCGCTGATGTTCTGGAAGCTCCCGCCATGGCTGGTTGTCGTGGGCAGCGGTGCGGCGGCATGGCTGTTGAGCATCTCACCTTGAAGCGACGGCAATGTCCGACAAAGACCTCTATAGCGGGCTGATCCGCCTTCACATCCTGCATCATGCTGCCGAGGAAGCGGTATTTGGTCTCGGCCTCATCGAGGAACTGCGGCATCACGGCTATGAAATAAGTGCCGGGACACTCTATCCAATGCTGCACGGGTTGGAGAAAAAGGGATATCTCGTTTCTCGCGAAGAGCGCACCCGGCAGCGAGGTCGGCGCGTCTACACAATCACACCCGAAGGCCGCGAGGCGCTGGCGGCGGCAAAAATCAAGGTGAAAGAGTTGTTCGGTGAATTATTCGAGGATGCATGCGGAAACCCACACATCCCACGCTAGACCCCACCATCTTGGCGGTCGGTTTGCTTGATGGCACTAGGCATCAACAACCCTTAACGAAAAGTCAGAAACCCTTCAGTAGGCGCCAGCCGGCAGCCGCTCGAATATAACCACCGGTTCAACATTGGTAGCACCCCCATGCGAGTTCTGATTGTCGAGGATGAACCCCGGTTGGCCCAAGCCCTCAAGGAGGGCCTGGAAAACGAACATTACGGGGTGAAGGTAGCGGCCACCGGCGAGGAGGGGTTTTTCCTCGTCCATGCGGAAACCTTCGACCTGATGATTCTCGACCTGATGCTGCCAGGGTGCGACGGCCTCGAAGCTTTGACGGCCCTGCGCCGTCGCGGTTTGACCACGCCGGTGCTGATCGTATCCGCGCGCGATACGCTGGAGGACCGCATCCGTGGCCTGGACGCGGGTGCGGACGACTACCTGATCAAACCCTTCGCTTTCCCGGAACTGCTCGCGCGCCTGCGTGCCCTGATCCGGCGCGGGCGTGCCGATGAAATCCTGCGATTCAAGGCCGCCGATCTTGAGATGGACTTGGTTACGCGCAAAGTCACACGCGGCGGACAGCCGCTCGACCTGACGGCACGCGAGTTCGAATTGCTGGTGTACCTGTTGCGCCACCAGGACCAGATCGTATCGCGCGAGATGCTAGCTCAGGATGTCTGGCGCGAAGTGAGGCGCGCCACACCGCTGGACAATGTGATCGATGTGCACATCGCGCGCCTGCGCAAGAAGGTCGACGGGACTGCCGATCTCAAACTGATCCATACGCTGCGCGGCGTCGGTTTCATGCTGAGCGAACAAGCCCCATGAAGGCATGGCATGCACTGACCATCCGCGCCCGACTGGCCATTGCCTATACCATTGCCACGAGCCTGGTGCTGCTTGCTTACGCGGTTTTTGTCGTCATTCTCGTGCATGAACGCCTGCACGCGGAAATCGTCCATCGGCTCGACCAGGAAGTGGAAGTTGCCGAGCGCTCTCTTACCGTGGATGGCACCGGACGGCTCGTCCGGCACATACCTCACGACGCTCATGAACCTTATCAACCGCTCAGGAACGTTTCCTGGCTGGATATTCACCGCCTGGACGGCACGCTCATCTATCGCGTGCCGGAAAACGACTTGCCTTGGACGGTGGACGCGATTCCACCTTTTGAAAAGGGACGCACCTCTGGGTATTTCTCCATAACTACGCCGAACGGCAATCATCTGCGTGTCCTGCAACGCGACATCGAGATCGCCGGACAAAGAGCGATCACCCGCGCGGCGTTGTCGGAAGATCAAGCCGAGCATCACCTGGTAACACTGCTCTGGGTGATCGGGCTAGGGCTGCCGCTGGCGATGGTGCTCTCCGGCCTCGGCGGCTACCTGATGGCTGGGCGCGCGCTTTCACCGATGGCGCGGATAACCGCGCAGGCACGCATCATCAACGCCGAGCGACTCGATGTCCGCCTGGCAATGGACAATCCACATGACGAATTGGGCGAGTTGGCCGCGACCTTCAACGACCTGTTCGCCCGTCTGCAACACTCCTTCGAACAGTTGCAGCGTTTTACGGCGGACGCTTCCCACGAGTTGCGCACCCCGCTTGCCGTGATTCGCAGTGTCGGCGAGGTGGGGCTGGGCAAGCACCACGACGAGACGGCCTATCGGGAGATCGTCGGCACCATGCTGGAAGAGGCCGACCGCCTGACCTTGCTGGTCGAAAGCCTGCTTGCACTGACGCGAGCCGATGCCGGGAGGCTGGCGTTAGACCAAAGCCCGGTTGATCTCTGCGCCTTAGCCGACGAGGTGGCGGCCCAATTAAGGGTGCTGGCGGAGGAGAAAGAGAAAACCTTGACAGTGGATACGTCCGAACCGGTTCCGGTTGCGGCCGACAGCGCCCTCCTGCGCCAGGCAGTCGTCAACATCCTCGACAATGCCATCAAGTACACCCCGCCGGGAGGCCAGGTAAAGCTGAGAGTGTTACGGACAGACACTGAGGCCATCCTGGAGATTGCCGATAACGGTCCCGGTATCGACCCCGAACATCACGACAAGGTGTTCGACCGCTTCCATCGCATAGACGCCGCGCGCAGTCGCATCGTGGAAGGCTTCGGTCTGGGACTGGCCATCGCCCGGCACGCGGTGGAAAGTCACGGCGGGCGCATTGATGTCTCGAACCCCTCCAAAATCGGCAGTGTGTTTCGCATTGTGCTGCCGCTTCTCGTTTCTTCCCAAGCCAAGGAGTCTCATGACTGAAAAGCGCTTACGTGAATTTCTTATCCGGACATTTTTTATCCACTTGCAGCCCGTTTTCCATACAATCGACACCAGGAGATCGAAATGAACAAGGTACTCGCGTTTACTGTAATTGCCATAGCGACCGCGGTATTGCCGTTGAGCGCGCTGGCCTATGAAAAGGCGCCCACCGTCGACAACCCCGCGCGCGCGCCCATGGGCCTCAAACTACCGGCCCAGAAAGCCTCCCCTTCCAACAACTGGTTGCAGGATGCCGACAGCGATGCCGATCGATTCAAGAAGCTGGAAATTTACCTGCGCGGCTTCGACCAGCCGATGCTGGAAGTCGGCGAGCGCTACCAGCGCCTCTACGACGCCATCAAGGACAAGAACTGGGAACTGGCTGATTACCAGTGGGACAAGACCAAGTGGGCGATCAATACGGGTCTGATGAAACGGCCGAAGCGCACTCAGAATGCCGAGGGCATTTTCCTGGACGGTATCTGGAAACAGATGGATCAGGCGATCAAGGCCAAGGACTACAAGCAAATGAAGAAGGAATTCATGGTGGCCAGAGAGGCATGCATGGCATGCCACGTCGCCGAGAATGTTGCCTTCATGAACAACCGGCCGTTGTTCCGGGACCTTCGGTTCTGAGCCAGGCGGTCGTCTGACATCGAAGCCTGCCTGTCGGCGCAAGCCGTCAAGCTTTACCAATGCTATTTAAGGAGGTAATTCATGCACGGCGTTTGTATATTTCGATGGGCCTTGCTGCTCATGATGCCCACTTTGGCCATTGGCGCGTATTGGGTCACGATCCACCCCGCCCATGCCAAGGATGTCTGACCTCGCGCCACGAGCAGACCGGGCGACGCGAGCGGCGTGTGTACGAAGTCACCGAGCAAGGTCGGGTTGCGCTTGCGTAGGCGCGGGCGAAGGTCAAGGAACTGTTTGGGGAACTGATTGAGCATCATCACTGAGCTTGGTCCATCTTTCGCCGAGTTCGAGCACGCCCTGATCCGCGAGTGGCAGCGCGAGGGCCTCTCCGCCAGCTTCGAGCGACTGATGCACTAGAACCGGGCGGCCATCGTGCTGGAACAAGGTGTACTTGGAACGGGCCGCGAATGCATCAACCTAACCGGCGATTACCTGTGACACAAGTAGCGCCATCAGCCCGCCACGACCGCTGCAAACGGCTTAGCGTACGATTTTTTTCGTTTTCTGAGGCGCCCCCAAACAGAGAAGGAGGAAAACATCATGAACCCGACTGAAGCCGGAGGACTCACCCCCGAGGAAGCCCGAACCCGCCTCGCCCGCTTTGGGCCAAACCGCCTGTTTACGCCGGCCCCGGTGCGCTTCTGGGCGATCGCCGCTGAGGAAGTCCGGGAGCCGATGATCCTGCTACTACTGGTGGTTGGCATTTTCTACAGCCTGTGGGGTGGGCTGGGCGACGCCATCACCATCTTCGTGGTGATCGGGCTATTGGTGGCCGCCGAGGTCGGCAACGAGTTCCGCGCCAAGCGCGCAATCGCCGCGCTCGAACGCATCGCCGCGCCCATGGCGCGGGTACGCCGCACGGGCCAGGTGATCGCGGTGGAAACCGAAACCATCGTGCCGGACGATGTGCTGATCCTGATGCCCGGCACGCGGCTCGCGGCCGATGCCAAAATCAGCGCCGCCGTCAACCTCAGCGTGGACGAGGCGGCGCTCACCGGCGAATCGCTGCCTGCGGAAAAATCCGCAGGTGATGTCGTCTATGCCGGCACGGTCGTGATGTCGGGCGAAGGCGAAGCCGAAGCCACCGCCACCGGCAACGCAACCCGCCTCGGCCAGATGGCCGCGCAGCTGAGCACGGTGAAGCCGCCCAAGACGCCGCTGCAACTGGCGATGAAAGCGCTGGCCGGCAAGCTGGTGTGGGTCGCAGTGTTTTTCTCGGTCGTCATTCCGCTGATCGGCATCGCCCGCGGCGGCGACTTGCGCCAAATGATCCTCACCGGCCTGTCGCTCGCCTTCGCCACCATTCCCGAGGAACTGCCCATCATCATCACCATGGTGCTGGGCCTGGGCTCCTACCGCCTGTCGCGGCAGAACTTCCTGGTCAAGCGCCTGCGTGTCGCCGAAACCCTGGGCGATGCCACCGTCATTCTCACTGACAAGACCGGCACCTTGACCGAGAGCCGCATGCAGGTGGCGTCGGTGTGGCCGCAGGCGCAGCAGCAGATGGTGCTCCAAGCCGCGCTTGGCACGGTCTCGCCGGAAGT
>DONB01000231.1 GCA_003510325.1 Thiobacillus sp.
CGGCCTGGCAGCGACGCGCCCAATAAAAAAGCGGCCGAAGCCGCTTTTTTATTGGGGCAAACCGCGCTTACGCCGAGAACGACGAGCCGCAGCCACAGGTGGTGGTGGCGTTCGGGTTCTTGATCACGAACTGCGCNNAAGCCGTACTGGAAGCCGGAACAGCCGCCGCCGGACACGAACACGCGCAATTTCAGGTCGGGGTTGCCTTCCTCGTCGATCAGGCTTTTGACTTTGCTGGCCGCGCTATCGGTGAAGACCAGCGGGGTTTCCATTTCGGTTGCTGCATTCATGGTGGTGCTCCTTGAAAATGTGTGAGGTGATTATCCGCATCACCCGGCTTGCGTCAAGCAAAGACCCTGCTCAGGCCGCGGAGTTCCGCCACTTAGGGCAGCATGCCGACGTCGGCCAACGCCATGTCTTCGGGCAGATCGAACAGGATGTTCATGTTCTGCACCGCCTGCCCCGCCGCGCCCTTGACCAGATTGTCGATCACCGACAGCACCACCACGGTGTCGCCGCCCTGCGGGCGATGCACCGCGATGCGGCAGACGTTGGCGCCGCGCACCGAACGGGTTTCCGGATGCGCGCCCGCGGGCATCACGTCGACGAAGGCCTCGCCTGCGTAACGTTTCTCGAACAGGACCTGCAGGTCGATGTCAGCGCTCACTTTTGCGTACAGGGTCGCATGAATGCCGCGGATCAGCGGCGTCAGGTGCGGCACGAAGGTGAAGTCCACCGGCTTGCCGGCGAAGCTGTCCAGCCCCTGCTTGATCTCCGGCCAGTGGCGATGGCCGCCGACGGCNNGAAGTTGTCGGCCGCCTCGGCGAACAGGATATGAGTTTCCGGCTTGCGCCCGGCGCCAGACACGCCCGACTTGGCGTCCGCCACCAGAAAAGCGGTGTCGACTGCGCCGGCTTCCAGCAGCGGCAGGAAGCCCAGCTGCACCGCGGTCGGGTAGCAACCCGGGTTGGCGATCAGGCGCGCGCCCCTGATCTTGTCGCGGTTGATCTCGGGGAGGCCATACACCGCCTCGGCCACCAGGTCGGGGCAGGCGTGCTCCATCTTGTACCACTTCTCCCACACCGCGATGTCCTTGATGCGGAAATCGGCCGCCAGGTCGATCACCTTGACGCCGGCGTCGAGCAGCGCGCGCGTCTGTTGCATCGCCACGCCGTTGGGGGTGGCGAAGAACACCACGTCGCAGGCTTCCAGCCCGGCCTCTTCCGGGGTGGAAAACGCCAGCGTCACCCGGCCGCGCAGGTTGGGGAACATCTCGGCCACCGGCATGCCAGCTTCCTTGCGCGAGGTGATCGCCTTCAGTTCCACCTGCGGATGACGCGCCAGCAGGCGCAGCAACTCGACCCCGGTGTAGCCCGTGCCGCCGACAATACCGACTTTGATCATGCTGTGATTTCCTTGCGAAGAATGAGCCCGATAAATGAGGCGAAGAATTCTTTCATTGTAAGACACGCCCGATAACGGACGTAAAAAAAGCCGCCCTGAAACGGACGGCTTTTTTCTGCAACAAGCGATTAGCGCTTGGAGAACTGCTTGCGGCGACGCGCCTTGTGGAAGCCGACCTTCTTGCGCTCGACTTCGCGCGCGTCGCGGGTCATGAACCCGGCCTTGCGCAGGTCGTTCTTCAGGGTCTCGTCGTACTCGACCAGCGCGCGGGCGATGCCCAGGCGGATGGCGCCGGCCTGGCCGGTGATGCCGCCGCCTTCGACCGTCACGGTGACGTCGAACTTGTCGGTCATCTGGCTCAGGACGAGCGGCTGGCGCACGATCATGCGCGAGGTCTCGCGGCCGAAGAACTCATCGACCGGGCGACCGTTGACGACGATGTTGCCCTTGCCGGCGCGCAGGAACACGCGGGCGGTGGAGGACTTGCGACGGCCGGTGCCGTAATTCTGCTGCGTAGCCATGTGTATGCCTTAAGCCTTGAAGTCCAGAGCCTGGGGCTGCTGGGCAGAGTGCGGATGCTCCGAGCCCTTGTAGACCTTGAGCTTGCGGAACATGGCGCGGCCGAGCGGGTTCTTGGGCAGCATGCCCTTGACGCCGATTTCGATCACGCGCTCCGGGTGGGCGTCGAGGGCCTGGCCGAGGGTCTCGGTCTTCAGGTTGCCGACGTAGCCGGTGAAGCGGTGGTACTTCTTGTCCTGCAACTTGTTGCCGGTAACGGCGATCTTCTCCGCATTGATCACGACGATGTAATCGCCGGTATCGACGTGCGGGGTGAACTCCGGCTTGTGCTTGCCGCGCAGACGGCGCGCGAGTTCCGAGCACAGGCGACCAAGCGTCTTGCCGCTGGCATCAACAACATACCAGTCCTGCTTGACGGTCTCCGGCTTGGCGCTGACGGTCATGGACTTCATGACGGCTCCAAATAGAAATCGGGGTGGAAAGAGGCGGAATGATAGCGGCCCTTTCCGGCCCGCGCAAGCCCGGATTAACCCCGTGTTAGCATCCGACCATGCCCGCACCGTCCCGCCCGGCCCCCAGCGCCCCGACGCAGACGCCTGCGGCCGCGGGCCTCGTGGCCCTGGCCGACCGCTGCGTG
>DONB01000197.1 GCA_003510325.1 Thiobacillus sp.
TTTTCGGCGCCGGCAACACCGGCGCCGCCGTCACCAAACTGCTCGCGCCCATCATCGTGGTCGGCTACGGGTGGACCATGGTTCCCAAGGTGTATGCGGTGCTGATGCTGGTGACTGCCATCGTGTTCTGGTTCTTCACCTACAGCGACCCGGGACACAAGGTTGGCAAGTCCGTCACGATTCGCGAGCAGCTTGCCGCCTTCAAGGACCCGAAGGTTTGGCGCTGCAGCCAGTACTACTCCATCGTGTTCGGCGGCTATGTGGCGCTGGCGCTGTGGATGACCAAATACTACGTCAGCGAATACGGCTTCGACCTCAAGACGGCCGCCTTGCTCGCTGCCGCCTTCAGCATTCCTGGCGGGCTGTTGCGGGCAATCGGGGGCCATTTCTCCGACAAGTTCGGAGCCCACACCATGACGTGGTGGGTACTGTGGATTTCGCTTGTCTGCCTGTTCTTCCTGTCATACCCGCAGAGCGACATCACCGTCCAGACCATCAACGGTCCGCTGACCTTCCACTTCGGCCTGAACGCGACGATGTTCACCGTCATCATGTTCACGCTGGGCATCGTGTTCGCCCTCGGCAAGGCCTCGGTCTTCAAATACATCTCCGACGATTATCCCGACAACATCGGCGTGGTGTCCGGCGTGGTCGGCCTGGCGGGCGGCCTGGGCGGCTTCCTGATGCCGATCATGTTCGGCGCACTGGTGGATCTGACCGGCATCCGTTCCTCCGCCTTCATGCTGATGTTCGGCGTGGTGTGGGTGTCGTTGATGTGGATGTACTGGACGGAAGTGCGCCCGATGGATGCGGCTCGCGAGCTGAAGCGGATGCAGCTTGCGGACCGGATGGAGTAGCAAAGCCTGGGCCGGGCGATGCCCGGCTCCGTTGGTCAACTTATAAGAGGAAACCGCCATGCCTGCCAACATCAAGGAATGGAACCCGGAGGATCCGACGTTCTGGGAGACGACCGGCAAGAAGATCGCCTACCGCAACCTGTGGATCTCGGTGCCGGCCCTGCTGTGCGGCTTTGCCGTGTGGCTGATGTGGGGAATCATCACGGTGCAGATGTCCAACCTGGGCTTCCCCTTCAGCAAGGACGAGCTCTTCACGCTGACCGCGATTTCCGGGCTGGCCGGGGCGACGATGCGTATTCCGTCGTCCTTCTTCATCCGGCTGGCGGGCGGGCGCAACGTCATCTTCCTCACCACCTCGATGCTGCTGGCGCCGGCGATCGGCACCGGCATCGTCCTGCAGCACCCCGACTGGCCGCTGTGGAGCTTCCAGCTGATGGCGCTGTGGTCGGGCGTCGGCGGCGGCAACTTCGCCAGCTCGATGTCCAACATCAGCACCTTCTTTCCCAAGCGACTGCAGGGCACGGCGCTGGGCATCAACGCGGGCCTCGGCAACTTCGGCGTCACCACCATGCAGATCCTCATCCCGCTGGTGATGACGGTCAGCGTGTTCGGCGCGCTGGGCGGCGACTCGATGACGCTGGTGAAGGACAGCGGCTGGATCCTCGGCAAGATCACCGCCGGTACCGAGACCTTCATCCAGAACGCCGGCTTCACCTGGGTGCTGTCGCTGGTGCCGCTGGGGATCCTCGCCTGGTTCGGCATGAACAACCTGCTGCCGGTCTCGCCGGATGCCGGCAATGCCCTGGCCGCCTTCATCAAGGTCACCTGGCTCTACCCCCTGGCCTTCGTTCCCGCCATCGGCGGCCTCTACCTCTATCTGCCGGCGCCCACCGGCCTCGGCCTGCTCAACATGTGGGTGGCGATGCCGCTGATCATCGTCAGCACGCTGCTGATCCTGAAGCTCGCCGCCTTCGGACCGATGAAGGAAAACATCGCCAAGCAGTTCGCCATTTTCAGCAACAAGCACACCTGGTCGATGACCGCGCTGTATCTCGTTACCTTCGGTTCCTTCATCGGCTTCTCGATGGCGCTGCCGCTGTCGATCACGGTGATCTTCGGCGACACGCATACCCTGGATGCCGCCACCGGCCTGTGGACGCACGCCAAGAATCCCAACGCCCCCTCTGCGCTCACCTACGCCTGGATCGGTCCCTTCGTCGGCGCGCTGATCCGACCGGTGGGCGGCTGGATTTCCGACAAGGTGGGCGGATCCATCGTCACCCAGATCATCTCGGCCGTCATGGTCGCAGCCTCGGCCTACGCCGGCTGGATCATGATGCAGGCCTACCAGTCGGCCACGCCGGAAATTTTCTTCACCCAGTTCCTGGTGGTGTTCGTGGTGCTGTTCGCCGCCACCGGCATCGGCAACGGGTCGACCTTCCGCACCGTCGGCGTGATTTTCGACCGCGTCCAGGCAGGCCCGGTGCTGGGCTGGACCTCGGCGGTGGCTGCCTACGGCTCCTTCATCGCCCCCGAGGTGATCAAGGAACAAATCAAGGCCGGCACGCCTGAATACGCCATGTACGGCTTCGCCATCTTCTACGCCGTGTGCCTGGTGCTGAACTGGTGGTTCTATCTGCGCAAGAACGCCTACGTCAAGAATCCCTGAGCACAGAACAACCCTGCAAGGAGAAATGCAATGAGCCACTTCCTCGACCGACTGACGTTCTTCAAGAAGACCGTCGCCGAGTTTTCCAACGGCCACGGCGCCGTCAGCGATGAAGACCGCAGTTGGGAAAACGCCTACCGCAACCGCTGGCAGAGCGACAAGGTGGTGCGCTCGACCCACGGCGTGAACTGCACCGGTTCGTGCAGCTGGAAGATCTACGTCAAGAACGGCCTGATCACCTGGGAAATCCAGCAGACCGACTACCCGCGCACCCGCCCCGACCTGCCCAACCACGAGCCGCGCGGCTGCCCCCGTGGCGCCAGCTACTCCTGGTACGTGTATTCGGCGCAGCGCGTGAAGTACCCGCTGATCCACGGCCGCCTGATGGAAATGTGGCGCGAGGCGAGGAAAACCATGGACCCGGTGGAGGCCTGGCGCTCGATCAGCCAGAATCCCGAGAAGGCGAAGCGCTACAAGTCGATCCGCGGCCAGGGCGGCTTCGTGCGCGCCAAGTGGGACGAGGTGACGGAGATGATCGCCGCCGCCAACGTCACCACCATCAAGGACTTCGGTCCCGACCGCATCTACGGCTTCTCGCCGATTCCCGCGATGTCGATGGTGAGCTACGCGGCAGGCAGCCGCTACATGTCGCTGATCGGCGGCGTCTGCGGCTCCTTCTACGACTGGTACTGCGACCNNCTGGGGCGAGCAGACCGACGTGCCAGAGAGCGCGGACTGGTACAACTCCAACTTCATCATCGCCTGGGGCTCCAACGTGCCCCAGACGCGCACCCCCGATGCCCACTTCTTCACCGAGGTCCGCTACAAGGGCACCAAGACCGTGGCGGTGTCGTCCGACTTCGGCGAAATGGTCAAGTTCGGCGACATCTGGCTCGCCCCCCGGCAGGGCACCGACGCCGCGCTGGCGCTGGCGATGGGTCACGTCATCCTGACCGAATTCCACAACAAGAACCGCAGCGAATATTTCGATACCTACTGCCGCCAGTACAACGACCATCCCATGCTGGTGATGCTGAAGGAGCATGAAGGCACGCTGATCGCCGACCGCTACCTGCGCGCCTCCGACCTCACCGGCAACATGGGGCAGGACAACAACCCCGAGTGGAAGACGGTGGTATACGACGAAAACACCGGCTACCTGGTCGCGCCCAACGGCTCGATCGGCTTCCGCTGGGGCCAGTCCGGTGCGTGGAACCTGGAAATGCGCGACGGCTATTCCGGCAAGGACGTGAAGCCGCAGCTGACCCTGCTCGGCAATCACGACGAAATCGTCGAGGTGGCGCTGCCCTACTTCGGCGGCGATCATGACGAACTGCTCATGCGCAACCTGCCGGTCAAGGTCATCAGCGTCGGCGGCAAGGAGGTGCGCATCGCCACGGTTTATGACCTGACCATGGCCAACTACGGCGTCGACCGCGGTCTCGGCGGGCCGAACATTCCCACCAGCTACGACGACAACGTGCCCTACACCCCGGCCTGGGCCGAGAAGCACTGCGGCGTGCCGCGCGCCGACATCATCACGGTGGCGCGAGAATTCGCCGACAACGCCGACAAGACCCACGGCAAGTCCATGGTCATCCTCGGCGCGGCGCTGAACCACTGGTACCACAACGACATGATCTACCGCGGCATCATGAACCTCTTGATGATGTGCGGTTGCATCGGCCAGTCGGGCGGCGGCTGGGCGCACTACGTCGGCCAGGAAAAGCTGCGTCCGCAGACCGGCTGGGCACCGCTGGCCTTCGGTCTCGACTGGCATCGCCCGTCGCGGCAGATGAACTCCACCTCCTTTTTCTACGCCCACACCAGCCAGTGGCGCCATGAGAAGCTGGCGGCATCCGAGATCCTGTCGCCCACCGCCAACAAGGACCTGGGCGATTACCGGCTGATCGACTTCAACGTGCGTGCCGAGCAGGTACTTGAGGAAGTGGTGTGGCATGACAAGGGCGCCGAAGGCAAGCTCGATCTGCTGGTGACGCTCGACTTCCGCATGTCGACCACCTGCCTCTATTCCGACATCGTGCTGCCGTCGTCCACCTGGTACGAGAAGGACGACCTCAACACCTCGGACATGCACCCCTTCATCCACCCCTTGAGCGAAGCGGTGCAGCCGCTGTGGGAGTCGAAGTCCGACTGGGAGATCTACAAGACCATCGCGAAGAAATTCTCCGAGATTGCCGCCGTGCATCTGGGCACGCAGAAGGACCTGGTGCTGACGCCGCTGATGCACGACACCCCGTCCGAGCTCGGCCAGAGCCTCGGCGTGCGCGACTGGAAAAAAGGCGAAGTCGATGCCATTCCGGGCAAGACCATGCCGAGCATGACGGTGGTGACGCGCGACTACGGCGACACCTACAGGAAGTTCACCGCATTGGGCCCCTTGATGACCAAGATCGGCAACGGCGGCAAGGGCATTGCCTGGAACACCGAGGACGAGGTGAAGCAGCTGGCCGAACTGAACTACACCGTGACCGAGGACGGCGTCGCCAAGGGCCTGCCGAAGATCGACTCGGCCATCGACGCCTGCGAAGTCATCCTCATGCTGGCGCCGGAAACCAACGGCCAGGTGGCGGTGAAGGCCTGGGAAGCGCTCTCCAAGATCACCGGGCGCGACCACACCCACCTGGCGATCCCGCGCGAGGACGACAAGATCCGCTTCCGCGACGTCGTGGCGCAGCCAAGGAAGATCATTTCCTCGCCGACCTGGTCTGGCCTCGAGTCCGAGCATGTCTCCTACAACGCCGGCTACACCAACGTCCACGAGCTGATTCCCTGGCGCACGCTGACCGGCCGCCAGCAGTTCTACCAGGACCATCCGTGGATGCGCGACTTCGGCGAGGGCTTCGTCAGCTACCGCCCGCCCGTGCACATGAAGGCGCTGCAGGAAGTGCAGGGCCAAAAGCCCAACGGCCACCCCGAGATCGCGCTGAACTTCATCACGCCGCACCAGAAGTGGGGCATCCACAGCACCTACACCGACAACCTCAGGATGCTGACGCTGTCGCGCGGCGGCCCCCACGTCTGGGTATCCGAGATCGAGGCGAAGCAGGCCGGGCTGGTCGACAACGACTGGGTCGAGGTGTTCAACGTCAACGGCACGCTGACCGCGCGCGTCGTGGTCAGCCAGCGCGTGCCCAAGGGCATGTGCCTGATGTACCACGCGCAGGAAAAGATCATCAACGTACCGGGCGCGGAGGTGAGCGGTTTCCGCGGCGGCATCCACAACTCGGTNNGCAAGATGAAGAAGGTGGACTGGATGGAAGGCCCGCTGGTCGAGCGCTGAAATGAAACGTTTCAAGAAGGGTGTCTCCCGCCCTTCTTACCCGCGCCACCTCTCTCCGGTGCGGGGTTTTTACAACGCACAGGGGCATGCCGCCCCTGTCAGGCAAGGAGTTACAACATGAAAGTGCGTGCGCAAATTGCCATGGTGCTGAATCTCGACAAGTGCATCGGCTGCCATACCTGCTCGATCACCTGCAAGAACGTCTGGACCNNCCAAGCCCGGCATCGGCTATCCCAAGCAATGGGAGAACCAGGACGTGTGGAACGGCGGCTGGAAGCTGAAAGGCGACGGCAAGCTCGAACCGCGCCAGGGCAGCCGCCTGAAGATCCTTGCCAACATCTTCGGCAACCCCAACCTGCCCGAGATCGACGACTACTACGAACCGTTCACCTACGACTACCAGCACCTGCAGAAGGCGCCGCTGTCCGAGACGCCGCCGACCGCGCGCCCGATTTCCGCCATCACCGGCGAGAAGATGGAGAAGATCAACTGGGGCCCGAACTGGGAAGACGACCTCGGGGGTGAATTCTCCTCGCGCGGGCGCGACAAGAACTTCGACAACGTGCAGAAGGAAATGCACTCGACCTTCGAGAACACCTTCCTGATGTATCTGCCGCGGCTGTGCGAACACTGCCTCAAC
>DONB01000117.1:0-9221 GCA_003510325.1 Thiobacillus sp.
CGTTAAGCTCAGATAGCCATGCACGAACGCGAGTGTTCTTCGCGAGCACGTTACGCACCCGGGTCATAACTGGATGTGGAACGGAAATTGATGAATTTACAGCGACTTACAAAAATGATATTGAGCGAAGCGTAGCGTAACGTTCGCCGCATAACTCAAAGACGTTGATGCGGACGACGTTCACTACGCTTCGCGCCAAATAACAAGTTTGCGGAGGCGGTTTTTTACGATCGCCACACACACAAACAAGGGGAGGGGGAAGCGTGATCCAAACCAGTTCCGTGGATGCATGTCCATCTGCGCCTAACGCCTCGTTAGAGCGAACACCGCTCGCTTCGCTCCCGGCTTACGCCCCTTCGGGGTGTCGCTCAACTCGAACACGTTAGCTCCCATGAAAACGATTTCAGCATTCGCGTTCTTCTTCTACCTCCTATGGGCGCCGGTGTTCACTATCGGCACGGTGGTCTATTGCCTACGGAAGCTTGACGCTCGATATACTTCGATACCCCGGTACCTGCTTGCCGTAGCATTGTTGGCGTTCGTCGCAGGCCCAGTCGCGATCGATGGTCCATTGCCCGGATTCATGCCTTGGTGGGCCGTCGGCTTCATCGCATATGACCAGCACGCGCAATACTTTGTTGTTCACTACGTCTTGTTAGTTTCAGCAGTCTTTGCCGTAAGAATCATTCGCGATGCAAACGCCAAAAAAACTGGCGGCAGGTAAATAGCGCAGCAAAGGCGAAATATGAAAGCTAACCCAGCGCTCAACCTCGCTCCTTTCAGTCGCTGGACGGCGCTAAAGCGCCGCCGGTTAGCTCTACGTTGGGCGTCATGAGCACCGATGCTGCAATCCTTGCCGAGATTGATACCGCCTTTGGCGCTGTTGAGCGCCCGGAGCATTTCACTAACTTCGCACATTGCGAAGAATGCGCCGAACACGATGACCTGCTACGAGCGCGAGATCGATACACCCTGCGCATTGAAGACGTCGGGAACCCTGGTTGGGATCCCATTTGCTTCTGCTCACCAAACGGCATCGCATATTACTTTCCTACGCTTGCACGCCTTGCCTTGGCTGAGCAAGGCTCCAACAAGTACGATTGGTACGCCAACCAACTGCTGTTCCATCTCTATTCAGGCTTCACAGACAACGCATTTTTCCAACACTGCAATATCGCTCAGCGTCGGGTGGTCGCACGATTCCTTGCTCACATCATCGAAACGCGAACGTCCCTCATCGCTGTTTATGGTTCGGCTGACGATTTTCTTCGGTGTCACGAACTGTGGAATAACGCCCAACCTACCGCTCCAGAGGGACGCTCCGCCGACAAGCCGGCTCCGCGCCCCTGAGCTTGAACGTTAGGCGGCACAAACGCACCGCGCTTCTCTGCATGCTCTACCTTCGCGCCACCGCTGTCTGGTTGTTGATTCTCCTGCTCGCCATATTGAACGGCGGCTTCCGGGAGTCAGTTCTCTCCCCTCAGTTTGGAGACCCCTCCGCCCAGTTCATCAGCGGAATGCTGCTCATTGGGTGTGTCTTGGCCCTGTCGTACCTTCTGGTTCCGCGTCTTGGAGCGCAGTCTCAGCGCCAGCTCATGGGCATCGGCGTCTTCTGGCTCGCACTCACGCTCATGTTTGAGTTCGGCTTCGGCCTCCTGGTCCAGGGAAAGTCCTGGCAAGAACTTGTTGTCGCCTACACGTTCCATAATGGCAACATGTGGCCCATCGTCCTTTTGGTCACACTTCTCGCGCCATTCCTGGGTGGGCGCCGCAGTCTCCCCCGCTCGTGAGCGCTGCAGTGCTGCCTAACTCAAACGTTAGGCTTCATGACTCCTTACTCGCCAGCACGAGCGACGAGGCTACCTGCAGCATCCGCATGCCCTCGCCACGCGCCTAGGCCCGCCCAATGCGGCCTAAGCCTTCGGATAGGGATTCCTGCCCATGGCAAAAACCGGATCGACCGTCGTGGCGGGGCAGCTCTTCGCGCCAACGGAGCTGCCCCGGTTGTCGATCGCGAACCCTGGGGGATGGATGGCTCAGCGGCCCGGTTGCGCAGCGCCTGCCTGCTCAAGACGGGCGGCCGCGGCCAGTCCGACTGCCAGCAGTGCGGCAAGCGGCACGACTGCAAAGTCGGGTGCGTCCATCGTCCACAGGGTGGCCCCGCTGATCAGGCACCAAGCCGCGGGGATCGGGTAGAGCGCCCACGCCGGCCGCGCGCCGGCCAGCAGCAGGACGCCGAGCGTCGCCAGCGCGGTGGGGTCGGGCGCCATGCCGAACACTTCGGCCTGGGTCCAGTTCCGCCCCTGCAGCGGAGCCACCAACGGAAAAATCAGCACGGCGAACAGCAGCAGGCCGAGGCCGGCGCGCACCTGAACCCGGGGGGCCGATGCAGGCGTGAGCCGGCGGCGCACCCCGCCGAACCACAGCAGGAGCAGCGCCTGCGCGACGAAGGCCCAGGCGAAATAGCCGGCGGCCAGATTGATGCTGGCGTAACGCTGCCCGTGAAACGCCCAGGCGACCCACAGCCAGCACAGCGCCAGGATCGCCGCGATGGCGCGCCCCGCCCGCTCGCCGCCGCGCCGCCACAGCGCCAGCACCGCGATGCCAAGCGCGAGGGCAACGAGCTGCAGCGGCCACCACTCCAGGTTGTAGAGCTCGAACTGCCGGTAATAGGTGCGCGGCGAAAACAGCAGCAGGTCGCGCAGGCTGTAGGTCCACCACTCCGACATCAGAGCCGCGCCACGAGTGCCGCCATGCGGGCGCGCATGGCCTGATCGGGCAGACGCCCCGCTGCGGCGCCCAGGTTTTCCCGCACGTGGTCGACGCGCGTGGTGGCCGGAATCGCGCAGGTGACGGCCGGATGCGAAATGATGAACTTGAGCGCGAACTGCGCCCAACTGGTGCAGTCGATCTCGGCCGCCCACGGCGGCAGCGGCCGGCGCCCCAGCCGGTCGAGCAGCGCGCCCTGCTGGAACGGCCGGTTGACGATGACGGCAATGCCGCGTTCCCGCGCAAGCGGCAGCAGGCGCTGCTCGGCTTCGCGATCGACGAGGTTGTAGGTGAGCTGGACGAAATCCAGCGGCCGGCTGGCCATGATTTTCTCCAGTTCGTCATGGCGGCGGCCATGCGAGGTGGTGATGCCGACATAGCGCAGCTGGCCCGCCGCCTTCATCGAAAACAGCGTCGGCAGGTGCGTCTGCCAAGACAGCAGGTTGTGCACCTGCATCAGGTCGAAGCGCGGAATATCCCATAGCCTGCGCGACCGCTCCATCTGCGCGCGGCCTTCTCCGCTGCCGGAAATCCACACCTTGTCGGCGGCGAACAGGTCCGCCGGACGGCCCAGCTTCTTCAGGCCATAACCGATGACGTCCTGCGCAGAGCCGTACATGGGCGAGCTGTCGATCAGGCGCCCGCCCGCCTGGAAGAAGGCGCGCATCACCTCGGTGCTGGCGTCGCGCGCGGCGCGATCGTCGCCGACGTTGAAGGTGATCCAGCTGCCCAGACCGACCAGCGGAATCGTCTCGCCGCTCGACGGGATGGCCCGGGCGGCGGGCCGGGCCGGCTGCGGCTGCGCCCGCGCCATGGCCGGCCCCAGCAGCGGTGCGGCCGCCAGGGCGCCCAGTAGCCTGCGGCGGATGTCATTCGGCGTTTTTGTCATTGCAAGGTCTCCGGCGTTGTTCTGTCTGTCCGTCACCCGTAATCCCGGGCGGCGCGGCCGATCCCTATCGGCTCGGCGCTTGCCATCAGGAACCCGGCGGGACCGCTGCGATCCGGATCCGGGACCTGACTCATCGTCCATAATTATCAGGTATGTCCATCAGGCCGTCATAGTGCGCGCCGACAACGCGCTGAAACCGGATGCCCCCAGGTCTGCAGACCGTATTCGAACCTCGTCAGGAGCGCTCATGGAACCCCGCATCAGTCTCATCACGCTCGGCGTGGCCGACCTCGAGCGTGCCACCCGCTTCTATGCGGAATGCCTCGGACTGCCGCGGCTGGACACGCCGCCGTCGATCACGTTCTTTGAACTCGGGAAAATCTGGCTGGCGCTCTGGTCCCGGGACAGCCTGGCGGAGGACGCCGGGCTGTCTCCGGAGGGATCGGGGTTTCGCGGCTTTGCGCTGGCGCACAACGTACGCTCGCCGGCGGAGGTGGATGCGCTGCTTGATCGGGTGGCGGCCTACGGCGCCAGGGTCACCCGGCCGGGCCATGCGACGGACTGGGGCGGCTATTCAGGGTATTTCACCGACCCGGACGGCTTCGTCTGGGAGGTGGCGCACAACCCGGATTTTCCGCACGTCTGAGCCCCCGATCTTGAAGCCAGACTGGCGGTATCCGATGGATTAACGCACGTTCATACTACCTAAAATCGTAAAAAAGGATTAATCTGCGATTCGTTTCACCCTGGCGGGGGTTCCGGGCCGTTTCGGACAAGCCAGGCTTACGTTTCAGTACAAAAAAATCAATCCTAGAGGAGATTCAAATGCGCACTCTGCGTTTCGCCGCCGCCATGGCCTCGGCACTGGCCCTATCCACGCCTGCATCTGCCGGTTTCTTTGACTTCACTCTGGCGCCCTATCTGGGCGCGAGCGTGGGCCAGGCCACCTCTGACATCACCTGCCCGGCCGCGACCAGCTGCGACGACTCCGATCTGGCCTGGAAGATCTATGGCGGTCTGGAAGTCAACGAATACATCTCGATAGAATTCGGCTACGCCGACATGGGCGAAGTCGAATACACGGGTGCGCAAACCGGCACGCGTGAAGTGGACGGCGTCACCATGCGCCTGCTCGGGACCTATGCGCTCAGCCCCAATTTTTCGCTGCTCGCTTCGGGTGGCCTGAACATCCTGCAAACGGACGTCAAAGGAACCACGATCGCCGATGACACCGACGTTGCATGGTCTTTTGGCTTGGGTGCCCAGTACAACTTCACCAAGTCGCTTGGGCTCCGCGTGGAATGGGAACGTTATTTCGAAGTGGGAAGCTCGAGCTTCAACGGCGGGACCGGCGAAGCGGACATCGNNATGACCTTCAAGTTCTGAGATCCGGCCAGCCGTTTCGGCCATGAAAAAAGGGGGCGCAGCCCCCTTTTTTCATGGCGCAATCATCCGGAACCAGATCGTCAGCTCACCTCGTCGATCCACGCCATCTGGATCGCCTCGAGGATTTTCTCGCCCGAATGCTCGGGGTCGTCCTCGAAGTCAGGCAGCTCCATGACCCAGCGATGCAGGTCGGTGAAGCGGATGGTGCGCGGATCGATTTCGGGATGCGCTTCGGAGAGTTCGATGGCGATGTCGAGTGAGTCCGTCCACTTCATTTCAATGCCCTTCCTTGACCATGTTGATGGTGTACTTGGGAATTTCGATCACCAGATCGGCGCTGTTGACGCGCGCCTGGCACGACAGTCGCGACTGCGGTTCCAGCCCCCAGGCCTTGTCGAGCAGATCATCCTCTTCCTCGGTGGATTCAGCCAGCGAATTGAAGCCTTCGCGCACGATGACGTGGCAGGTGGTGCAGGCGCAGGATTTCTCGCAGGCGTGCTCGATCTCGACGCCGTTGGCGAGCAGGGTGTCGCAGATGGTGTCGCCCGGCTTGGCTTCGATGACGGCGCCTTCGGGACAGAGTTCGACGTGGGGCAGTACGATGAGTTGGGGCATGGGATCGCGTTGTATGAGTGAATCAGGCAGCCTGGGCGTGCTGGCTGGGCAATGCTTTTAACACACCGTCCCAGAATTGTAACCGGGCGTTGACCGCGGCTTCCGCCGCGGCTTCGGCCTCGCGCCATTTTGCGGCGTCGCCGCCGCACAGCGCAGCGAGCAGGCGCAGCGACAGCGGCGCATGGAAATCCTCGTCCAGGTGGACGTGGCGGTTGAGGTAGTAGTGGAAGCTGGGCGCCTGCGCGTCGGTCACCGCCATGCGCGACAGGAACGCGCGGAACATCGACGGGATGACGTGCTCGCGTCCCAGCGCCAGCGCGGCGGCGACGGTGTGCGGCTTGCCGCTGGCGATGAAATCGAAGGTGGTGCGGGTGAAGGCGGCGGACGGCGCCGGGGCAAGGCCCGAGCCGAGCGCGGCGTCGATGCCCTGCTCACCCGCCATCTGTACGAAGCGTTCAGGCGTGCCGGCATCGGCGCCGATTTCGCGCATGGCGGCGAGATACAGCATGAAGTGGCTGGTAAACCCTTCCTGGCCCGGCAGCGCGATGTCGGTTTCCTCTTCCAGCACAAGCTCGTTGATGAAGCGCTGCACCGAGGCGTCGCCGCCCGGCGTCCACGGCCAGCGCGCGGGCGCGACCTCATGCTGCAGATACTTGATCAGCGACATGAAGTCCCACACCGAATAGACGTGGTGCTGCATGAACACGCGCAGATCGTCGAGCGTCTGCACCGCAGCATAGATCGGGTGGGTTTCGAGCCTGACCCGCAGGGATTCGATGAAGGCGTCGTTCAGCATGATTCGATCAACCGAAGGTTTCCAGTTTCTGCCCGGCCATGGCGCGGCGCACGTTCTGGTCCATGCGGCGCTGGGCGAATTCGGTGGTGGCGGCATTCAGGGCCTCGATGCCGCGTTTGATCGCGTGATGATCTGAGCCCGTCATCAGCTTTTCAAGGGCGGCGATGGTGGCTTCGATCGCGGCGGTTTCGGTATCGTCGAGCAGCGCGGCGTCTTCGGCCATCGCCGCGCGGGTGGNNGCGGGTGGCGGCGATCAGACCCTGCGCGTCGACGATCTGCTCGTTCAGCGCGCGTGCGTACATGTCGTCCTTGGCGTGGGTGAAGGCATCCTTCAGCATGCGGGTGATCTCGTCGTCGCCGAGTCCGTAAGACGGCTTGACCTGCACGCTGGCTTCGACGCCGCTGCTCTGCTCGCGCGCCGACACCGACAAGAGGCCGTCGGCGTCGACCTGGAAGGTGACGCGGATGCGCGCCGCGCCCGCCACCATCGGCGGAATGCCGCGCAGCTCGAAGCGCGCCANNTGGCCGTCCTTGAAGGTGGTGAATTCCTGCGCGCGCGCGGTGGGAATGGTGGTGTTGCGCGGGATGACTTTTTCGGTGAGCCCGCCCATGGTTTCAAGGCCCAATGACAGCGGAATGACGTCGAGCAGCAGCCAGTCGTCGCCGGCGCGGTTGCCCGCCAGCACGTCGGCCTGGGTGGCGGCGCCGAGCGCGACCACCTTGTCGGGGTCGAGATTGGTCAGCGGCGTCTGCTTGAAGAAGTCGGCGACGGCCTGGCGGATGCACGGCATGCGGGTCGAGCCGCCGACCATCACCACGCCCTTCACCTCGTCGGTCGCGAGGCCGGCGTCACGCAGCGCCTTGCGCGTCGGCGCCAGCGTCTTGCTGACGAGGCTCGCCGTCATCGCGTTGAATNNGTGACGCGCACCTCGGTGTGCTCGGTCAGCGCTTCCTTGGCGTCGCGCGCCTTGGTCAGCAACAGTCGCATGTCGCCCGCCGACAACGGCTGGAAGCGGCCCTGCTCGACGATCCAGCAGAACACGCGCTGGTCGAAATCGTCGCCGCCGAGCGCCGAGTCGCCGTTGGTGGCGAGCACTTCGAACACGCCCTTGGAGAGCTTGAGGATGGAGATATCGAAGGTGCCNNCCGCCGCCGAGGTCGTACACCGCGTAGACGCCCTCTGACGCGTTGTCGAGACCATAGGCGATCGCCGCGGCGGTCGGCTCGTTCAGCAGACGCAGCACGTTCAGCCCCGCCAGTTGCGCGGCATCCTTGGTGGCCTGGCGTTGGGCGTCGTCGAAGTAGGCCGGTACCGTGATCACCGCGCCGACAAGCTCGCCGCCGAGCGCGGTTTCGGCACGCCGGCGCAGCACTTTCAGGATCTCGGCCGAGACCTCGACCGGGCTTTTCACGCCGTCGGCGGTTTTCAGCTGCACCATGCCGGGCGCATCGACGAAGCGGTACGGCAGACTGGCAATGTCGTCGATGTCGGCAATGCCGCGTCCCATGAAGCGCTTCGCCGACACGATGGTGTTGTGCGGATCGCGGTTTTGCGCGGCCTGTGCAGCGTAGCCGACGTTCACCTCGCCATTGGCGTGATAGCGCACCACCGACGGCAGCAATGAACGCCCCGCATCGTCGTCCAGCACCACGGCGAGGCCGGAGCGCACGGTGGCCACCAGCGAATTGGTCGTGCCCAGGTCGATGCCCACCGCCAGCCGATGCTGGTGCGGAGCGGTGGACATGCCGGGTTCGGCGATTTGCAGCAAAGCCATCTTAACGTTCCAGTTCTTCGTAGACGTCGCCCACTTCGGCGATGAGTTTGTCCATGAATCGCAGCTGGCGCACAGCTTCGCGTGCGCCTTCATAGTCCTTTGCCGCATCGATCAGTTCGGCGAGCTGCGCCTCGATCCGGCGATGCGCAGCGCGCAGGTCGTCGGTCAGGGCATCCAGCGCGTCCGTGCTCTTGCCGGCACGCGCATCCTCGATGGCCTCGCGCCATTCCATCTGCTGCATTAGGAAAGCCGGTGCCATCTTCGTGTTGCTGGCGTCGAGCGCGTCGATGCCCTGCAGCTTCAGCAGGTAGACGCCGCGGCTGACCGGATGCTTCAGCGTCTGGTAGGCCTCGTTCACCTGCGTCGCCCACTGCATGGCCACTCGCTGCTCGGCGTCCGGTTGGGCCGCAAAGCGGTCCGGATGCACCGTATTCTGCAGTTCGCGGTAGGCCGAGTCGAGCTGATTGCGATCCAGCGCATACGATTGCGGCAGGCCGAACAGTTCGAAGTGGGTTTGGGTGAAATCCATGGCTGGCGAGACATCAGGCGCGAGGGGCGAGGCGCAGGGCACGACCGCGCCCCTTTCGCCTCACCCCTCGCCCATCGATCAGACGTTAAACGACTCGCCGCAACCGCACTCGTTCTTCACGTTCGGGTTGTTGAACTTGAAGCCTTCGTTGAGGCCTTCGCGGGCGTAGTCGAGCTCGGTGCCGTCGATGTAGGTCAGGCTTTTCGGGTCGACGAACACGGTCACGCCATGGCTGGTGAAAACCTCGTCGCCTTCGGGCACTTCATCGGCGAACTCCAGCTTGTAGGCCATGCCGGAACAGCCGGTGGTGCGCACGCCGAGACGGATGCCGACGCCCTTGCCGCGTTTGGCAAGGTAGTTGGTCACGTGTTGCGCTGCGCGCTCGGACAGGGTCACCGCCATGGCTTACTCCAGACCTTTTTTCTGCTTGTAGTCGGCGACCGCGGCCTTGATCGCGTCTTC
>DONB01000117.1:9238-9505 GCA_003510325.1 Thiobacillus sp.
GGCGCGCCGACCATGCCGGTGCCGACGCCGTCGTCCTCCTTGGCGAAGGAACCCACGTTGCGGGGATTTTCGTAATGGTCGAGTACTTTTTCGCTGTAGGACATGGTGTTCTCCTTTACTTCAGATACTTCAGAATCAGTGTGCAGCCCACTGCACGGTGTTCAGATCGACGCCTTCCTTGAACATTTCCCACAGTGGCGAAAGTTCGCGCAGCTTGCCGATTTTCTCGTGCAGCAGCTTGATGGCGTAGTCGATTTCTTCCTCGGT
>DONB01000152.1:0-509 GCA_003510325.1 Thiobacillus sp.
AGTACGGCTACACCTGCAACATGCTGCGCTTCGTGCAGCACGTCGCCAAGTAAGTCAGTTACAAGGGACAAGATGCAAGTCACAAGGTTTTCCTTGCGGCTTGCAACTTGAAACTTGCATCTGATGTTGTGAGCTTTAAGGCCTGGCGCGGTTAATCCTCGCGCCAACCCTTAAACCTTACCTTCAGGAGAAACAACAATGGCATTCATCCGCGTCACCGATCTCGATCTGGCTGGCAAGCGCGTCTTCATCCGCGCCGACNNCCTCGGCCGTCCCACCGAAGGCGAGTTCAAGGAAGAGGATTCGCTCAAGCCCGTGGTCGACGTCATCGCGCAGAAGCTCGGCAAGAACATCCGCCTGATCCGCGAATGGACCGAAGGCGGATTCGACGTCGCCGATGGCGAGCTGGTGGTGCTGGAAAACTGCCGCGTCAACAAGGGCGAGAAGAAGAACGTCGACGAGACCGCGAAGAAATACGCCGCGCTGTGCGACGTGTTCGTGATGGACGC